>DASPQI010000207.1:0-2283 GCA_035625045.1 Syntrophales bacterium
CTAAGCTCTCTGATTTTGTCATGATAACCGCCTGTGTCGCGGTTGGTAGCTGTTGCTCCGAACAAGTTTCCAACCTGGTCAATCTGCCCGCATGGTTCATACAGGGAAGCCCCGAAGACATCATTGGCAGCGGCATAGCCAAGCATGGAAAGACTTTCACTGAACGGCTGGTATGTTATTTTACCGTTCGATGTACAGGCGATCCTTCCTAAAATCTCCACATGATCGCGGTCTTTCCCGACACCGTCAGCTACAACAGCAATCTGTGCGTCACCATTCACCGTGACAAAATGCTGAGCGATGTGTTCTAAAAGCTCTACTCCCTTCTGGACAGAATCAAGTCTTGAAGGCCAGAAAAACAGTATCGCATCCGGATCAACATTTAGCCCCGTCCTTTTCTGAAATTCAACGAGATTTTCTTTCTTGGCCTCCAGGACAGGATCATCAGGGCCATATTGCCTGACGCAGTACTCACATACTTCAGGATACATCAAGTGAGACGGCGCATTGATTATGGCCCTGGCAGAGTTCTGATAATATTTTGCCTTAACCTCCTGTCGGACGCTCCATGGTACAATAGGCCGATCCAGGAAATAATCATCAACTATTTCCTCTAAAAACCTTTTACCTACAAAATTGATAATAGTTGCATTCTTTATGGCCGTAGCCTGACAATCTATGGCCATCTTCCCTTCGTGATCGGAAAAGTAGAGGTATTCGGTTAAGTTTATAAGGTTGATCCCTTTTAAAAAATCAACCGGTACATTTTCAGTAAATACGTTATGGACGGTATGCAAAATAGGAATTCCCGTAGATTTGGCATAGGCGGTTATCGCACCCCCGGCCATCCAGTCATGGCTGTGTATTATCACTCTCCCCTGATGTTTTGCCCTTACCTCTTTAATAAGATTATTGACTATTTCCTTCTGAAATTCCGCAGCGGTCAACAGTGGGTCCCCGGAATATGCGCTGAGATTTTCAGCAAAAATGGCGGAACTGACGAGGTGAATCTTATCGGGATCGATCTTATATCTGATTTCCCGCCATTGATGTTCATCCAATTGCATTTCACGCTGGAAACGCTTCTTCAAATTTAATATTACCAGATGGACGTCAATACCCCTTTCAGTAAGACCCTCGCATAATGCGGAAATAACCTCTCCCTGCCCACCGCTTTTACCAGTGATATACTTCGCAAGCGCACCCAGGTCTTGCGGCAGCCTTCCTGTTTCCGGCGTGATCATTAAAAGGGCCGTCTTTCCCCCATGCTTCAGTACATGAAATCTTTTGATAAACATCTCGAGATCATCAATCTTACGGGTCAAAATTTGCGCCGGTTGGGTTATTGATCCGCCATAGGGATTAAAATACAAATGGACAGCCTGTTCTTTTCCAATCTTCTCGTGGAGCAGATATAAATGCTCTGATGTAGTTAAATGCCGCCATTTCGTGAGCAGCTCACCACCTGCCCTTTTCACATCCTTCTCCATATTTTCGATGTCTTTGAACAGATCAAACTGAGTCTGATTCCCAAGCCAGCCGAATGTATCTTTTTCTTTATCAGCCAAGGATGATGTGTACTGCCCCTTAATGTCTATAACAGGACAATCAGACTCCAGGAATCGTTCAGTTATTTCCGATGGATTGGACATAATAATGTTCGGATATTTTGAAAGCGCCTCCGGCAAGCCCTTCCAGAAATCAAATATGCCCTTGTCTCTCCTGATATGCTCACCAATGTGCTCGAATTGATAACCTAATAAAATGACATCACCGTCTGTTCTTGCTATTCGCGAGGCATATTCATCAGGTGAAATAGGATTATGAGGAAACCTGAATACCACATCATCACTCAATTTCCTGTTTCTCGGAATTACTATCAGATTACTTCCCTTAGCCCTGAAGATGGACTTGGGCGAGATGGCACTGTCCACCTTCTCGACAAACATGTCATCTCTTTTTTCACAAAATATGGAAAGGTAACCCATATCAGCGATAACTTCTGCGATATTATTGTTATATATAAGTTCTGTATTACGGAAAGATAAAGGCAGGACGCCGAACAGTTTATGCATCTTTTCTCTGTGAAGCGTTATCTGGTCTCTAAATTCCCGTTTTTGGGGATCTGCAAAAAGGCCGGTAAGAGAATGATAATAGGTTTCATCGAGAAATTCTACCTGCCGGTTTTCCTTTCCGGCATTCAACAAGTCTTGCAAAGCCCTGATTACATCCGGTTGATAGAGTTCCGCCTGCTCCAAAAAAGTGCCGGACATGCTGAGGGTG
>DASPQI010000208.1:0-4284 GCA_035625045.1 Syntrophales bacterium
AAGTATTTAGGGAGGAAGGGGATTCTGACAAAGATTCTCCGTAACCTCGGAAATATCGAACCGGAAAAAAGACCTTTAATCGGGAATCGTTGCAATGAGATTAAAAGCAACCTTGCCGAGAAGATCGAGAATGCTCTGAAAGCGATAGCTGACCTGAAAAATGATGAGGTTCTTCTTCATGACAGGGTCGATGTAACACTCCCCGGTAGAAAAGTCCTATATGGTAAAATTCATCCCGTAACTCAGGTTTGTCAGGAGATATGTGATATTCTTGCAAGGTTTGGTTTTGCTGTAGTCGAAGGGCCGGAGATTGAACTGGACTATTATAATTTTGAGGCCTTAAATATTCCTAAAAACCACCCTGCACGTGACATGCAGGATACGTTCTACGTAGAGGAAAATATCGTCCTGCGCACCCATACGTCACCGGTTCAAATCAGGGTCATGGAAAAGCAGAGACCACCAGTAAGAATTCTTTCACCCGGCCGGGTGTATCGTCCTGATTCGGATATCTCTCATACACCGATGTTCCATCAGATTGAGGGTCTATTGGTTGATAAAGGCATCACCTTTGGTGACTTGAAAGGCATTCTCACATCGTTTCTAAAACAGATGTTCGGTGAAGGCACAGCGCTAAGATTTCGTCCCAGTTTTTTCCCCTTTACTGAGCCGAGTGCTGAGGTTGATATCAAGTGTGTGATGTGTAATGGCGATGGTTGCCGTGTGTGCTCGCAGAGCGGATGGCTTGAAATTCTAGGATCAGGGATGGTGGATCCCGAGGTTTTTAAAAATGTAGATTACGATCCGGAAGAGGTCTCTGGGTTTGCTTTTGGCCTTGGCCTTGAGCGGATTGCCATGCTTAAGTATGGCATATCTGATATCCGGTTGTTTTTTGAAAATGACTGGAGATTTCTCGAGCAATTCTAAAATTTAGTTGTTAGCAGTAGAGTACATAAAACTGAAAATTGTTTTCAGAAAGTGCTCAAAATCTTCTTTCGATCATTCTAACACTCGCTTCACTGCAAAGGCAACAGTTCGCGCTTCGCGCTCAGACATTTGCCTTTGCGAACATTTCACTTCGCCGAGAATGGTTGCGAAAAAACCTTTAATTCGCCCTTTCTGAAAGCAATTTTTAAAAGGTCCAGGATTTACATTTATGTTAGTCAGTCTCAGATGGCTTAAAGATTATGTAGATATCGGAATTTCACCCGCAGAGCTTGTAGGTCGGTTAACAATGGCCGGTCTTGAAGTAGAAGCCATCAAGGAGATAAGTCCTTCATTTACGAATGTCGTCGTTGCAAAGATTCTTTCTCTCAAGCCTCATCCCGCAGCAGACAAGTGTTTTCTTTGTGAAGTTACTACGGATGAAAGTACCTTGCCAGTCGTTTGTGGTGCCAGTAATATAAGTTCTGGTGATATTGTTCCCCTTGCAAAAGTTGGGGCAACCATACCAGGTGGTTATACAATCAGGAGCTCAAAAATCAGAGGTGAGTTGTCGGAGGGTATGCTGTGCTCCGAGCAGGAACTCGGTATCGGCGATGATTCCACGGGGATTATGATCCTTCCCGACAATCTCGCTATCGGTAAAGATCTGTCAGAAGAACTCGATCTAAATGATATTGTCTTCGATATTGGGATTACTCCCAACAGGTCTGACTGTTTAAGTATCGTCGGAATTGCCCGTGAAATTGCGGCAATCACGGGATTGAAGCTTAAACTTCCCGATATTGCCGTGCTTGAAAATGAGGAGGATATAAACCGTATCACATCAGTGGATATCCTTGATCCCGATCTCTGCCCCCGGTATAGCGCCAGGATTATAAAGAATGTTACGATAAAACCTTCACCACTCTGGATGCGCCGGAGATTGGAATCAGTGGGCCTTCGTGCCATAAACAATATTGTTGATATTACCAATTACATTATGATGGAACTGGGCCAGCCGCTTCACGCATTTGATTTCAGGTTTCTTGAAGAGGGCCGTATTGTAGTCAGAAGACCTCACGCAGGAGAAGCATTCACATCCCTTGACGAGAAGAAGCGCATCTTGGAGAGTGATACGCTGATGATTTGTGATGGCATAAAGCCGGTGGCTATTGCCGGTATCATGGGCGGCCTTAATTCTGAAGTTAAAGAAGATACAAAGACAATTCTTTTAGAAAGTGCTTATTTTACACCGTCCTCTATTCGTAAGTCGGCAAAATTGTTGGGAATGGTTACGGATGCCGCATTCAGATTCGGTCGGGGCATAGATCCTGAAGGAGTGATCAGGGCGCTGAACAGAGCAGCACAGTTTATGGTGGAAATTTCCGGCGGTATTGTTTGCAAAGGTTACATCGATCAATATCCAACAAAAGTTGAAACAGCACGGGACATTCCTTTCAGGATAAGAAGGGTGAATAACATATTAGGGACTAATATTGATGCCGGTGAAATGACCAAAATACTCGAACGCTTGGATATGACGGTTTGCAGGGAGAGTGATGAAATTTACCAGGTAACCCCACCCACATACAGAGTAGATATCGAGAGGGAAATAGATCTTATCGAAGAGGTTGCAAGACTTTATGGTTATGACCATATCCCTGTAACATTGCCCCCTGTTTCGGTTGTGCCTGTAATGAAAGATCGTAATAAAAATCTTCTGGACAGAATACGGAAATGTCTGGGGGGATCCGGATACTCGGAGATAATTACGTACAGCTTTATCTCCCCTGCTTTTGTGGATTGGCTAGGACTCGCAACAGGTGATGCGCGAAGAAAGAATGTAAAGATAAGAAATCCTCTAACAGAGGATCAGTCGATAATGCGGTCGACGCTCATTTGCGGTCTCTTGGAAACGATGAAAAAAAATGCTAATAACGGTTGCTTTGATCTTAAGGTGTTTGAGATTGGCAAGGTGTTTTTTCACCATAAGGATGGTGTGCTTCCAATTGAAAAAAACATGATTGGATGCCTTATCACAGGCCTGCGTTCTGATGCCTTCTGGTCATCAAAGCTGCATGCAGATTTTTACGATATGAAAGGATGCGTGGATAACATTTTTGATGATCTCAGGATTCCAGGCTTAAAGTTCAGGTCTGATCACAGGGAGGCCTTTCTCCATCCGGGGAAGTCTTGCGGCATATATACCGATGATCGATTGATCGGATTCTTAGGGGAGGTGCATCCGGATGTTCTTATGCGGATGGATTTAAAGAATCCGGCCTATGTCTTTGAAATTGATTTAGATATTCTGGCGAACCTTTTTTCTGGCGAGGTGTTGTATAAAGATCTGCCGAGATTTCCGTCCGTCGTGAGAGATGTGGCCTTTGTTGTTGACCAAGGGATGGAGGCGGATAAAATGCTTAATCTTGCCATGGATATGAGTAAAGAATTGCTTGAAAAAGTAAGTATTTTTGATGTATATACCGGCAAAAGTGTACCTCATGATAAAAAAAGTTTGGGATTAAGGTTTACGTATCGTACTGCCGACAGAACATTGACAGATGATGAAGTGAATCAGGTACACGGGGGGATCGTAAAAAGTATCATTGCTTTAACTGGGGCAAGAATCAGGGGAGAAGAAAATTAGATATCTGAAAGATTGTGGGAGGTTAGAAATGACAAAGATTGATATTATTCAGGATGTGTATGAGAAGCTCGGATTTTCTAAAAAGGATGCGGCGAGGATTGTTGAGTCTGTTTTTGAGATCATGAAGGATAGTCTTGCTAACGGTGAAAAGATAAAGATCTCTGGATTCGGTAACTTTTCAGTCAAAGAGAAGAAATCTCGGAGAGGCAGAAATCCCCAGACAGGCAGTGAGATAGAGATATCGGCGAGGAAAGTGCTTACCTTTAAGTCGAGTCAGGTGTTGCGTAAGGCACTGAACAGTTAAGCTTTGAAGGTGTCAAAGAAACTCTGAGCAATAAATCCTGGTGACACATTAAAAACATTTCCCCGTAAGTTTCAGACGGGGTGTCGATAATCGTGCTGAAAGGAGTAGACTTCTTAAAAACTCCAGAAGCAAAGTATTACGTTTGTCAGGTCAGGTTCAAGATGATCTCTCTGAGGGAAGAGAGTAGATAAATCTTCGACTAATGACTTTCTTCTGACGTGCGGGTGGTATGAGAATGTCGAAGGTGTGCATTTTCCAAAGCCATCAAGTCTGTAATGCTAAGCAAATTAAAACCCAAATTGGTGCGAATCTAGGCCCTGGCCGGAAACACATATGTGTATCTTTAAGAGTCAATCTAGGTTTTGTTGATAAATTAGGATTTAACTTTTAAATGGATATATCGATT
>DASPQI010000209.1:0-4426 GCA_035625045.1 Syntrophales bacterium
TCACTCAAAAAAAAGGATGATTGGTGGAATGAATCTAAATTAAAGGAATGACGCAATGGATTTTTTTCTCTGCGTACTGGGAACGGTCCTCGTCTTGGAAGGACTCCCGTATTTTGCCTTTCCGGAGAAGGTCAAAGTGTATCTCTTAAAAGTTCAGGCTATTCCCGACTCAACGCTGAGGTTATTGGGATTAACCGCAATCATCACCGGACTGATCATTGTGTATTTCGGAAGAAGCTAAGCAATGAAGCTAAAGGATTTCGACTATCATCTTCCGGAAGAACTTATTGCGCAACATCCCTGTGACCTCAGGGATCATTCCCGGATGATGGTTGTTAAGAAAAAAACAGGAGAGGTTGAATGCAAAATTTTTCAAAACCTCCCTGCTTATTTTAAAAAAGACGATGTCCTGGTTATCAACGATTCAAAAGTAATACCTGCGCGGTTAATCGGGAAAAAGGAAACAGGAGGAACGATCGAAATACTACTCCTGTCAAGGCGATGCGGCTATGATGAGCCGGTTCAGACGTGGGAGGTATTGTTAAGACCTGCTAAAAGGGTCAGTATCAGAACCAGAATATCCTTCAATGGGCAATGTGAAGCACGCCTTATCGACAGATTATCGGATAAAAAATGGGCAGTCGAATTTCGGTCGAGCATGGGGTTTGATCATTTTCTGGAAAAATATGGGAGGGCTCCTCTTCCACCCTATATTAGGCGAGACAAGGACAAGACTAAATCCCTCGAGGATATTAACCGGTATCAAACTATCTATGCCATGCATCCTGGTTCGGTCGCAGCGCCGACAGCGGGTTTACACTTCTCTCAAAATATACTTGATACACTCAAAGAAATGGGGATACATATAGTTCCGGTCACACTCCATGTGGGTTATGGTACGTTTCTCCCAATAGAAACAGACATTGTTGAAAAACATATAATGGAGGAAGAATTTTTTGAGATAACAGAAGAGGCAGCGAAGATGATCAACGAGGCAAAAAGGGTAATCGCCGCAGGAACCACGTCGACAAGAGTTATTGAATCGGTAGCTGACGAAGCGGGCAAGGTAAAGTCTCTATCCGGACATACCGGACTTTTTGTTTACCCCGGCTATCGGTTTAAGCGGGTTAATGGACTTATCACTAATTTTCATCTTCCCAGATCTTCGCTCTTTTTGCTCGTTTGTGCCTTTGCCGGGAAAGACTTGATAATAAAAGCCTATAAACAGGCAATTGAAAATCGTTTCCGTTTTTACAGCTACGGTGACTGTATGCTGATTTTATAAAAAAGGATTCGAGGGGGCCAGGATTCCAGGGACCGAGTGAAGTGCTGAGAAACAATAAACAAAGAATGCTTATAAAATTATTGAAACACAAAGACTTCAACACTCGAACCCTTGAATCCTTGAACCCTTCTAAAATGAATTAGCGAAGAACTACAAAAATATGTTTCGATTTGAACTGCTAAAAAAAGACCCATCATGTGAAGCCCGTTTAGGTAAAATTTTCACACCTCATGGTGAGGTTACTACCCCGGTTTTCATGCCGGTAGCGACACAAGGTACCATTAAGTCTCTGATCCCCGAAACAGTGCATGAGCTGGGGGCAGAAATGATCCTTACAAATACCTATCATCTCTATTTGCGGCCGGGTCACGATATTATCAGAAATCTTGGAGGTCTCCATAAATTCATGAACTGGAGCTCTCCCATCCTCACCGACAGTGGTGGCTTTCAGGTATACAGTCTCGGGGCCCTGAGAAAAATAACTGACGACGGAGTTGTCTTCCAATCGCATATTGACGGTTCGCGGCATTTCATAAGTCCAGAGCTTGCCGTGGAAATTCAGGAAGCTCTCGGTTCTGATATTATGATGAGTCTTGATGAATGCACCCCCTACCCTGCCAGTTTCGAAGAAGCGGAAAAATCCCTCGACTTGACAGTCAAATGGGCCAAAAGGTGTAGGAGCAGCAAAAAAAACGATCATCAGTTCCTATTTGGAATCATTCAGGGAGGGATCTACCCTGAACTGAGGATGCGGGCCTTAGAAAATATATCCACAAATATCGGTTTCGACGGTTATGCCCTGGGTGGGTTAAGCGTGGGCGAACCCAAAGAAGAAATGCTCAGTATCACAGAAATGACCGCACCCCTGCTACCTCACGACAAACCGAGATATCTGATGGGTGTGGGAATGCCGGAGGATATTGTTGCGTGCGTGGGTTACGGAATTGATATGTTTGACTGTGTCATACCAACAAGATGCGCCAGGAACGGATTATTATTTACAAATCGTGAAAAGGTTGTTATAAAACACGCCCGTTACCGGGATGATGATTCACCTGTAGACAGCACATGTGACTGTTATACTTGTAGAAACTACACACGAGCATACTTGAGACATTTGTACATGGCAAAAGAGATTTTAGCAATGACTTTAAATACGATTCATAACATCCGGTACTTCATGCACCTGATGGAACGAATAAGGTCAGCTATAAAAGATGGCATATACCAAGAGTTTAAAAATTCTTTTTTTGAAAAAAGTCGGGATACAGTAATAAGTCAGCAGATTTGATTTTAGAAAAATGTAATCTGATAACTGGTAGATAAAGAGAAAGAGGAGGACTTGAAATTGACAGATATTGCTTACGCTATGGGTGGTTTCGGCGGGGGAGGCGGCGCCGGAGGAGGTGACATAAGTTTTATAATCATGATGGCCGTTGTATTCGCCATCTTTTACTTTCTCATGATAAGACCGCAACAGCAGAGACAAAAAGAAATTAAGAAAATGCGTGAAAATCTTAATCACGGAGACATGGTCATAACAGCCGGGGGAATTCATGGGAAAGTAACAGGCTTAACGGACACAGTTGTTACACTTGAAATTGCTGAAAAAGTCAGGATAAAAGTTTCACGGGAATATATCGGCACTGTAACTCAAAAAGCCGCGAAAGAATAATGTTGAAAGGGGTTGTACATGCTCAAGGGTATCAAAATAAGGGCTGCTGTGGCTTTTGTCGTTTGCCTTTTGGCATCATTTTATCTCACGCCTTCCCTTACACCGGACCTCCCGGACATATGGAAGAAATACCTGCCCATGGATAAAATCCACTTGGGTCTGGATCTTCAAGGTGGGACTCATCTCGTTCTTGAGGTTGATACGGCAAAGGCACTCGAAAATACCATTCTGCGTATGTCTAATGAAGTGAAAGAAACCCTGATGAACAATAAAGTCAGGTTCGTTTACCTTGAAGGGACAATGAAGGCTGACACCATATCCTTCGAAATGCCGGACGGTGCTTCGAGAACTGCGTTTGAGAAAGTCGTCAAAGATAATTATCCTGATTTGGAGATTGCCTCATCAGAAATTCATGGAGGTAAGGAAGTAGTTTCCCTTCGTCCTAAGTCTAAACGAGCTGACGAAATTAAGAAAATGGCCATTGAACAGAGCCTTGAAACCATCCGAAACAGGGTAGATCAGTTTGGCATTACGGAGCCGGAGATCATCCCCGAGAGCAATGACCGCATCGTTATACAACTTCCCGGCATAAAGGATACAGAACGGGCTAAAAATCTCATCGGGAAGACGGCCCTTCTTGAATTTAAGCTCGTCGATGAAGAACACAGCATAGAAAACGCCTTGAGAGGCAATGTACCTGAAGGTGATATTATAGCCTATGAAAATCGCATGGATAGACAAACCGGTCGCAGGACAAACATACCACTTCTGCTCAAGAACAGAACCCTCCTTACCGGGGGGGACCTAGAAAGCGCCCAGGTTAAAATCAGTGACCGATTTGGTGAACCATACGTGGCAATAAAGTTCAATACTCAGGGAGCAAGGGATTTTGACAGAATAACCGGAGAAAATGTGAAAAAACGATTAGCCATTATTCTCGACGGCGCCGTTTATTCGGCTCCAGTAATTCAGGAGAGAATTGCAGGCGGTGAGGCGCAGATTACGGGATCGTTCACCATGGACGAAGCCAAGGATCTGGCTATAGTACTGCGGGCCGGGGCCCTGCCAGCACCGGTAAATATTCTCGAAGAGAGGACTGTCGGCCCTTCTTTAGGGCAGGATTCCATCGACAAGGGAATTTGGTCTGCCATTCTTGGCGGCATTCTGGTCGGCGTGTTTATGATCATTTATTACAGGCTCTCAGGAATTGTCGCTAACATCGCCCTGATCATGAATATAGTTATTATTCTGGGCGCTCTAGCTGCCTTCAGGGCTACTTTAACCCTTCCCGGCATTGCGGGCATCGTCCTGATTATTGGTATGTCCGTGGATGCAAACGTCCTCATATTTGAACGGATTCGGGAGGAATTGAGGACAGGCAAGACTCCGAGAACAGCCATCGAAACAGGATACGGAAAGGCTTTTATGACGATTTTTGATACAAATGTGAACGCGCTAATCGCGTC
>DASPQI010000210.1:0-3364 GCA_035625045.1 Syntrophales bacterium
TGCCGACATTGCAAAGGAAATCCCAGGCGCCCTCAGCAAAGACAAGATAATGGCACGTTACAGAAGGGATTTCGACTGGCAGGGTCAGGTGAAAACCTCCATTGATCCGGAAAAATCAAAAAAATTTCTTGAGACAAGCAAAAGCGCAAAAGAAGAGGGATGTACCATGTGCGGAGAATTTTGCGCCATCAAGTTGGGAAAGGCAGTCTCTCATAAAAAAAGACCGTGATGAGACTCGATCGAGAATTCAATGTTTAACGGTTAAAGTATTTACAGCATGATGATCTCGTTAAGTGCTTAAGAATCTTTTCACTTCTACCATATTGCCCTGTTTTTATTCAATCGCCCGGATTGATGGGCACATTTATCTCTTTTTAATGAACATTTATTCTCCTCTTCCACAGTTTGATCTGCCCGTTTAAATCCTCGGTCTCTTGAATCTTTAATGCCTTCTCTCAATTGAACGAGGAAATAGCCCATCTCTTAAATCATGCTTGACTAAATTCAGAAAAAAATATAATCAAATCCGATTTCTTTTTAAATTGGACAAGTTATTTATGGAAGACAGCGAACTTTTAAAGAAAAGAAAAGAAAAAATAGAATCACTGAAGGCTGACGGTATTGAACTCTATCCTAATGACGTCCGCGTTAAGGATACAACTGCCTGTATTGTTGATAGATTTTCCCAGATGGATAGCAACGCCCTTGAGGCCATCAAGGAGAGATTTTCCATAGCCGGCAGGTTGATGGCCATTCGCGACTTTGGCAAAGGTTCTTTTGTGATGATCCAGGACAGGACAGGAAGGCTTCAAGCCTATATCAGAAAGAATCAGGTAGGGGAAGATACCTATTCGTTATTTAAAAGACTCGATGTAGGAGATATTATATTTGTTGCAGGGAAGATGTTCAGAACTAGGACAAATGAACTGACTATTGACGCCGATGAACTGAGGCTTTTGTCCAAGGCTATAAGACCTCTACCAGAGAAATGGCACGGCCTCACGGATATCGAAACAAGGTATCGCCAGCGACATCTCGATCTTATTGTCAACCCGCATGTAAAAGAAGTCTTCTACAAGCGGAGCCGTATCATTCAACTTATACGTCGCTTCATGGAGGAACGCGATTTTCTAGAAGTAGAAACTCCCATGATGCAGCCGAAGGCGGGCGGTGCAATGGCACGCCCTTTCAAGACCTATCATAATGCCCTCGGCATGGATTTCTACCTGAGGATAGCCCCTGAACTTTATCTAAAAAGGTTGATTACAGGCGGACTCGAACGGGTATACGAAATTAACAGAAACTTCAGAAATGAAGGCATCTCCACCATTCATAACCCCGAATTTACGATGCTGGAATTTTATCAGGCCTACGCTACCTACGAGGATCTGATGGCGTTGACAGAAGAGATGATTACGCAAATTGCGAGAGAACTTCTCGGTTCCCTCAAGCTTCAGTACCAAGGTACTGAAATCGACTTGACACCCCCCTGGCCGCGTATTTCTGTCAAAGACGCACTTATCCGATATAGTAAGGTAACCGCTGATATACTGGAGGATGCTGCCAGGATTGTTGCTTACGCCAGAGATCTGGGACTGAACATCAAAAATGACGAACCCCCTGGAAAAGTTATGATGGCCATATTTGAAGAAGAGGCAGAAGACAAGCTCATTCAACCTACGTTTATAACTCAGTATCCTGTCGAAGTTTCTCCGCTTTCAAGAAAAAATCATGCCCATCCCGAGTTGACTGATAGATTTGAACTATATATTTATGGAAAGGAAATTGCTAACGCATTTTCAGAGCTTAATGACCCCGTAGATCAGCAGGAACGGTTTGTCATGCAGCTCAAAGAAAGAGAAGCTGGGCATGACGAGGCGCATGAAATGGATGAGGATTACATCAGAACTCTTGAATACGGTATGCCACCCACAGCAGGTGAAGGAATCGGTATCGACAGGCTTGTCATGCTTCTCACAGACTCCGCTTCTATACGTGATGTTATTCTTTTCCCCCTTTTGAGAACCAAGGAAGAATAAAAATAACCGATGTCCTTTGAACTTTTTATCAGCCTCCGATACCTCCGGGCCAAGAGAAAACAGATCTTTGTCTCCATTATCACATTTATATCTGTTGCCGGGATTTTCCTGGGCGTTGCCGCACTGATTATTGTCCTTGCAGTAATGAATGGCTTTGAAACTGACCTGCGGAATAAGATACTTGGGATAAATTCCCATATCGTTTTGATGAAACATACCGGGGCAATGAGAGATTACCAAAAAGTTATGAATGAGATATCGGATGTCGAGGGTGTTGTTGCCTCCACACCATTCATTTACAGTCAGGCCATGCTCAAAAACGGAGGGCATACCAGCGGTGTAATCTTGCGGGGAATGTCCATCGACAGTGCATTCAAAGTCATCAATCTGGGAAAGATGCAGGAAGGAGACATCAACTACCTTTCCGGGAAATATCGGTTCGACCTCCCGCTCAGCAAAGATGCTTCAATGCTCCCCGGAATTGTCCTGGGCAAAGAGCTGGCAAAAAATATGGGGGTCTTTCTCTTCGAGCCTGTCAGCATAATATCTCCTATGGGGGTTACCACGCCAATGGGAATGGTCCCAAAAATGAAAAAGTTTATTGTCGTGGGCATTTTTGATTCAGGATTCTACGAGTACGATTCCACTTTAGCATATATATCGCTGAAAGATTGTCAGGAATTCCTCGGTCTGGGAGAACAGGTGACCGGCCTGGAAATAAAAGTGGATGATATCTACAAGGCAAATGCCATTGCCAAATCCATAGAGAGAAAACTCGGATTTCCTTTCTGGGCCAGGCACTGGATGGAAATGAATAAGAACCTCTTCGCCGCCCTAAAACTCGAGAAGAGGGTAATGTTTATCATCCTCAGTCTCATTGTCTTGGTTGCAGCTTTCAACATAATATGCACCCTGATCATGATAGTCATGGAAAAAAACAAGGACATCGCCATCTTAAAATCCATGGGGGCAACTTCAAAAAGCATCATGAAGATTTTCATATATCAGGGATTAACAATCGGCGCCGTCGGCACAATCTTGGGATGCATCGGTGGACTTGCTGTTGCATTAAATCTTGAGAAAGTTTCCGTGTTCGTTGAAAATCTTTTCGGCTTTAAGATACTGCCAGGAGACGTGTATTACCTGAGTCAGTTGCCTTCGCAAGTCAATTACAGCGACGTTTTAATAATTATTGTAGGAACCATGCTGATATGCTTCCTGTCTACTATTTATCCATCCTTGAGGGCTTCCAAACTTGACCCGGCGGAGGCCCTGAGATACGAGTGATGATACAGGTAAATAATTTAAACAAAACTTTCGTTAAG
>DASPQI010000211.1:0-7935 GCA_035625045.1 Syntrophales bacterium
CCTCCGTATGCAAGAACCAAAATCTTGTGTCTTACCGCTTGACGACGCCCCATTATGTATCGTGTTAACCAATTCCCTTTGAATACAGGCAATGATTTATAATGAAATTCTTCTTACAGAGAATAAGCCAGATATACGGACCATTCATTACCGCCGATGTGTCGTAAAGCCTTATCAGCCTTTGCCGCTTCTTTTTCCTCTGTAAAAATTCCTGCAACGGTTGGCCCACTGCCGGACATTAATGCGCCGAGAGCGCCATTCTGTAACAAAAGATTCTTCAAATGTTGCAATATAGGGTGACTGACCAGTGTGACTTTCTCAAGATCATTATAGAGTCCTTTTATCAGGTGATCAACCGTATAAAGCTTGGGATATTTATACCTTACCGCTCGTTTTGTCAATCTTAAATTGAGATTTTCATAAATCATTTTTGTCGAGACTTCAAAGCCCGGATTAATCAGAACATACCACAATGTAGGAATTTGTTCGGCAGTCTGAAGTCTATCACCGATGCCGAAGGCCCATGCCGTCTTCCCAAATATAAAAAAAGGTACATCTGTTCCGATTCCTGCCCCTATTTTCATGAGTTCTTCGGTAGTATAATTAAGACCCATCATGTCATTTATGGCCATCAGGGCGGTAGCAGCATTGGAGCTCCCCCCCCCTAGTCCCGCCGCTACAGGAATCCTTTTTTTAATGGTAATTTGTATCCCAGGTGAGCATGAGGTACGGGAAAGAAGGGCGTGTGCTGCTCTGTAAACTATGTTGTTTTCATTTTCCGGGAGCGTGCTGCCCGGACATTTCACAGTGATGCCGTGGTCGACAGGGTAGAAGGTCATCTCATCATAAAGGCTGATCATTTGCATCAATGTTGCTATATCATGGTAACCATCCTCCCGTTTTCTCAGTACCCGGAGGTGAAGATTAACCTTTGCAGGTGATAATTTCCTGATCATCCACCGGCCTTTTCTTTCACATATCTCATCATCAACTCGTACAGGATTCCGTCTAAAAGTTCTCTTTCATTATCGTCGAGATTTCCCATGGTCTTATTTTTTAACATATTCAACATATCAATAGTCTGTTTGGCTGCAGCAAGATTCTTCTCCATCTTTTTTGTTACCGGGTCAGGAAAATCGCCGAAATGATACATGACTGTCGTGCTTAGTGAAAACACGAAGCTGGAAAAAGTAACTTCCGGGAAATATTCTTCATGGGCTTTTCTTTCACCGCCTTCTTCAACGGACTCTTCATCTGCTTTTGTATGCGCTCTCGCTTCCTCTTTTTTCAACTCTTCCTTGCGGGTTTCCCCGGATTCATCAAAAATTCGTTTATCCTTGATTACAAATCCTTTATCTGTTTTTTCTTCTTCCATATGAGTCTCCTTCTCTGCAAAAAATACAGCCCTGGCGATAAGTAATCAGTCGATAGAAATCGAAAGTAGGTGCGTATGTGAGCCTATAACTCTGAAGTTACTGTAATGGTGACCTTATAAATTTTATTTACTCAGGCCTCATGCTTCTCAGCCTGGCAATGCGCTCCTCAATGGGAGGATGTGTACTGAAGAGATTCATGAGTGATTTTCCTGTCAGCGGATTGACGATAAACATATGTGCCGTTGATGGGTTTGCTTCCATCGGGATTATCTGTGATGCCTTTGACAGCTTTTCGAGAGCTCCTGCCAGTCCGTAAGGTTTTCCTGATACCCTTGCCCCACCCGCGTCCGCCAAATATTCCCGGGACCTAGAAATCGCCATCTGTATAATCGTAGCTGCAATAGGTGCAAGAATAGCCATCAGGATTAGACCGATGAAACCTCCGCCTTCTTCGTCACTGTCACGACTCGAACCTCCAAAGATAACCGCCCATTGAGCCATATTGGCAAGCATTACGATAGCACCGGCTAATGTTGCTGCAATGGAACCTATAAGCATGTCCCTGTTTTTGATATGTGTAAGTTCATGGGCAAGCACTCCTTCAAGCTCATCTCTGTTCAGCATTCTTAGTATTCCTTGAGTAACAGCGACCACAGCGTGATTTTCATTGCGTCCGGTGGCAAAGGCGTTGGGGGTATCACCGGGAACTATATATACTTTCGGCATTGGAAGACCTGCCTTTAACGCAAGGTTCTTTACTATGCGATAAAGATCTGGAGCATCACTTTCCGAAACCTCTTGTGCACTGTACATCCGTAAAATCAGCTTATCCGAGAACCAGTATGCTCCGAAGTTCATCACTATGGCAAAAATGAACGCAATGACAACGCCGCCTTTTCCGCCGAAGTATCCTCCGATCAACATTAAGAGACCGGTCAGGGCGCCAAGTAATAAACCTGTTTTGATGGTGTTCATTAAAAAACCTCCTTTTTACCTTTTCTTAAAAATCATTTCACCGTTATCTTTCGCATCAACGATAACGTGGTCACCTTCAGCAAATGTCCCGTTCAGAATCCTTAGGGCAAGATTGTCCACGAGAAGTTTCTGGAGGGCCCTTTTCAGGGGTCTTGCACCGTAAATCGGGCTGTAGCCGGACTTAGCTATATATTTTTTTGCATTTTCTGTCAATTCAAGTGTCAACTTGCGTTCCTTCAACCGTTTCTCGATCAAACCTATCTGAATATCAATAATCCTGTCTATGTCATTAACCGTTAACGATCTGAACGTAATGATATCATCTATGCGATTCAGAAATTCCGGTCTGAAGGTGGATCTGAGGGCTTCCATTGTCCTGATCCGTTTGTCTTCATCACTGATGGATGGATCGTGTATCCACTGTCCTCCTATGTTGGAGGTCATAATGACAATGGTATTCTTAAAATCTACAGTCCTTCCATGGCCGTCAGTCAATCTGCCATCATCGAGAATTTGCAGCAGGATATTGAATACGTCCATGTGCGCTTTTTCAATTTCGTCGAAGAGCACGACTGTATAAGGCCTTCTCCGGACAGCCTCAGTCAGATAGCCACCCTCATCGTATCCCACATATCCCGGGGGTGCGCCGATCAGGCGCGCAACGGAGTGTTTTTCCATGTACTCGGACATATCAATCCTGATCATGGCCTGCTCATTGTCGAACATGAATTCGGCCAAAGCCCTCGCCAGTTCTGTCTTTCCGACACCTGTAGGCCCTAGGAAGATGAAGGAGCCTATGGGCCTATTCGGGTCCTGAAGGCCTGACCGAGCCCTTCTCAGGGCGCTGGATACGGCGGCAATACCTTCATCCTGGCCAACCACCCTTTGTTTAAGCCTTTCTTCCATATGAATCAATTTTTGCACATCGCTTTCCATCATGCGTGATACAGGGATACCTGTCCAGTTGGCCACAACTTCAGCCACATCTTCCGCATCCACCTCTTCTTTCAACATCTTGTTGTCTTTTTGGATATCGGAAAGCCTGGTGTTTTCCTGGTCCAGCTCTTTATTCAGTTCGACAAGTTTTCCGTAACGTATCTCGGCTGCCTTTGCGAGATTTCCCTCTCTCTGGGCATTCAACTCTTCCGCTTTATATTCTTCGATCTTACTTTTGATAAACTGAATCTTGCGTATTATTTCTTTCTCCTTCCCCCAATGTCCCTTCATTTCTTCCATAGACGCTTTTAGTTCCGAGAGTTCCTTATCAATCTTGTCACGTCTTTCCTGGGTCGTTTTTTCCATGTCGTTCTTCAGAGACTGCCGCTCAATTTCCAGTTGCGTTATTTTTCTCTCAATTGTATCGATTTCGGCAGGCATGCTGTCGAGTTCGATCCGGAGTCGCGAGGCCGCCTCATCAATCAGATCAACCGCCTTATCCGGCAGAAACCTGTCGCTGATATAGCGATGTGAGAGTGTCGCAGCAGCGATAATTGCGGAATCCTTGATCCTCACCCCATGGTGAACTTCGTAGCGTTCTTTTAAACCTCGAAGGATGGCAATAGTATCCTCCACCGTTGGTTCCCTTACTATGATCGGTTGGAATCTCCTTTCAAGGGCAGGGTCTTTTTCGATGTGTTTACGATATTCATTTAATGTAGTTGCTCCGATACAGCGTAATTCTCCCCTGGCAAGGGCGGGTTTCAGCATATTGGAAGCATCAATGGCCCCCTCCGCCGCTCCGGCGCCAACTACAGTGTGTATTTCATCAATAAAGAGGACGATCTCTCCTTGTGCGTCCGTTACTTCTTTCAGTACTGCTTTAAGCCTTTCTTCGAATTCTCCCCGGTATTTTGCGCCTGCCACTAGAGCGCCTATATCCAAGCCGACTATCCGTTTGTCCTTCAAGCTGTCCGGAACGTCGCCGTTTATAATGCGTTGGGCAAGGCCCTCAACAATGGCCGTCTTGCCCACACCCGGTTCCCCTATAAGAACAGGATTGTTTTTTGTTCTTCTGGAAAGTACATGCATGATCCTTCTGATTTCATCGTCTCTGCCAATAACGGGATCAAAAGCCCCCTTCTTGGCAAGGTCGTTAAAATCCCGGGCATAACGCTTCAGCGCCTGATATTTCTCTTCCGGGTTCGGATCTGTTATCCTCTGGCTTCCCCTGATTTCCACAAGAACTCTGAAAATATTGTCCTTCGTGATGCCGTTACTACGAAGTATTTTCCCGGCTGCACCTTCCTTTTCCTCGGCAATTACTACCAGAATATGCTCGGCGCTTACATATTCATCCTTCAGGCGGGCAGCTTCGATAAGTGCATCGTCTAATACTTTATTCAACCTTGGTGTGATGTAGGTCTGGTCTGCTCCGGCGCCTTCGATTTTTGGTAATTTTTCCAGTGCATTTGTTATTTCGGCTTCGATACGTCTGGCATCAGCTCCCAGCTTTTTTAATATTTCGGCGGCAACTCCCTCCGGCTGTTTCAGGAATGAAAGAAGCAGATGCTCAACATTCACGGCCTGATGTCCGTATTTATTTGCTAAGTTCTGGGCCTCCTGAAGGGCCTCCTGAACCTTCAGTGTAAACTTGTCAAATCTCATGTTGCCTCCGATTTATGGTATTGGTTTTAAAATGCTCACGAAGAGTTTACCGTTTTTGAATACACTGACATTGCCGGTTGATTCGGAAAGGACAATAGCGATGGCATTAGTGATATCTGTGATTCCCGCAGCGGCGATGTGCCTGCTTCCCAAACCCTGAGGAAAATCCTTGCTCTCCATGGCCGCATTTAGATGCCTGCCTGCGGTAACAATAGCACCGTTATCTTTTATGACAAATGCGCCATCGATTGCTGAAAATTCTTTGATCGTTTCTATCAAATCGGGGTTAAGAATATTTCTTTCCTCTTCCGTATATCCCAAAAAGGGGTTGATAACCATCTGCCTGGAAAGCTGAAGCACCTTTTCGTGATCACCCAAAACGAAAATGCAACCGACTTTTCTCCCTTCTCTCCCTTGGGCTGCCAATTCAAGAACGATATTAAGGGTCTCACTGAAGACTTCCGGGTGAACCACCTGTGTTATGTCCGTGATGTTCTGTGAAGTCAAAACCTCAAATTCCTTACCGACATCGATCATGAAGATACTGTCCACGTAGCCCAGCTTGGGAAGGCCACTAATGCAGACTAGCTTATCTCCCTTTTTAAAGATGCCTGCGGCGATACCTTTGGTGATAGCGATTTTAACCTGACCCAAGCGCGAAAGGTTAACGTCGGGGACATTTATAACTGTTCCTAAATTGTTCAATTCTTCTGCCAATTCTTCTTCGCCCCTGGTAACCAGGACAAGATTGAAACATGGTTTTTCATTTTTGGTAATGTGCAACTCCGAGACGGCGTCCGTATAGAGCATAAGAGCCTTTGCCTTAACTTCATCAGCTATGTGACAGGCATGATCTAGTATGATCTTGTTGATATCTTTCATGTATCGTCTCCCTGTTTAAGTTACCATATTCTTTAAAATATCAGATATAAATAATTATAATAAATTTTTAATAAATTAACCATAGGCATCATATAAGTCAATATGCCTAATAAAGAATATATTTATATAATTTTACAGTGTAAAATACGCTCTTGACTACGGGTTGATACTTAAATATTATGTAAACCTTAATATGTTTGTAACGGATGTATAAGGAGGAATATCAAGTGGAGCTTCCGTCGGTTACCAGCACCCTTGACATTTATATAGCTGAGATCAATAGATTTCCTGTCTTAAGTGCGGATGAAGAATTCAGACTGGCTGTCAGATTTAAAAAATATAACGATGTAGATGCTGCTGAGAAACTTGTCGTTTCAAACTTGAGGTTTGTAGTCAAGATAGCACATGAATACAGAAATTATGGAGTTAAATTAACCGACCTGATTCAGGAAGGTAACATTGGTCTTATGCACGCCGTGAAAAAGTTTGATCCTTATAAAGGCTACCGGCTCATATCTTATGCCGTATGGTGGATAAGAGCGTATGTCCAGAATTTCATCATAAAATCATGGAGTCTTGTAAAAATAGGTACAACCCAGGCGCAGAGGAAGCTTTTTTTTAAGCTAAGTCAGGCTAAAAAGAAACTGGAGAACCTTTCGAAAAAGAACCCTGAATTCGGGGAAATTGCAGAATCTCTGGGTGTTAAAGAACATGAGATCGAAGAAATGGATCTCAGGCTTTCTCACCGTGATCTGTCGCTTGACTCATACATCAATGACGAAAGCGAGACATCTCATATGGATTATCTGACATATGGCGGAGAGGACCAGGAAATGGCCCTTATAAAAAAAGAAGAAATGCACCTGGTTAAAAGGAATATTGCCGGTGCTCTGGCCAATCTCAATGAAAGGGAGAGCTTTATTATTAAACATCGCATAATGACGGACAATCCTATTACCCTTCAGGAAATCGGAAATAAGTTCAATATTACGAGGGAACGGGCCAGACAGATAGAAAAACAGGCCCTTAAAAAGCTGAGACTCCTCATTCCATATCTGGGCAAAGAACAAGCGTTGCTGGAGGCCTGAGTAGAAGTATGCAATTAATAATACGGACAGTCAATTCTATATCAAAATCAATCTGTATAAAGTGAAGTCAGCAAAGGGTTATGTACTATGGAGGATAAATGCATAAGTCCTTTTTGTAACTCTATCAAGCCGAATGTGCATTCTCCAACATCGGAAGAATTTTGCTTGTTCAAGAGTGAATTGGATGTGAGAAATTGGGAGTTGCTTGATAAAGGGCAAATCAAGCTCGGTATCTGCAGAGACTGTGGGGCCTGGACGGCAGAAGTATGGGATCAAAGTGAACAACAATACATGCGCCAGTGGGCATGTACACCATTTCGGTTTGATGTAGGTGCCAGGGTAAGGGTGAAACTTAAAGGCAAGTATAACGGCATGGTGGGGACTGTTACACAGAGGAAGAGGGTTATTAAGAAAGGCTATCCTCTGTCGGCTCCTGAAAATTACTATTTTATATTATTTGGGGAGGATCAGAACCAAAAAGACTTTAAAGAGGAAAATCTTGAACTTCACACCTAGAATTTTCCCACGCAGTTATGAATCCATGTCGATTCCTCTGGCCAGCGTTTCGAAACGAGTGAATTGTTCACGAAATAATAATTTTACCATACCCGTAGGCCCATTTCTCTGCTTCCCGATAATGATCTCGGCTAGACCTTTCTCAGGATTTTCTTCAGATTTGTTGTAGACTTCATCTCTATAAATAAAAGCGATCAAATCCGCATCCTGCTCAATGGCCCCCGAATCTCTGAGGTCAGCCATCTGCGGTCTTTTGTCACTTCTATCTTCTACCTTCCGGTTCAACTGGGAAAGGGCTACAACAGGAACATTCAGCTCCTTTGCCAGTGCCTTCAAAGAACGGCTGATTTCCGATATTTCCTGTTCCCTCGATTCCTTATAGCCGCCGCTTCTCATGAGCTGCAAGTAATCAAGGATGATCAAACCTAGATCAACCTCTGACTTTAAACGCCGCGCTTTTGCCTTCATTTCTAAGGCGGTAATAGCCGGTGAAT
>DASPQI010000212.1:0-2818 GCA_035625045.1 Syntrophales bacterium
CTCTCCAAAGCTGCAGAAATCATATCATTGCGGTCTCCACTGGTAATAACGACCTTGTTTTCTTCACGGAAGACAGGGCTCTTGATGGCAGCGCTGGCTGACATGGAGCCTATGATAATATTTTTTACCGGACGATTCAGATAAGATTCACCTGAAATAATTTTAGCAAACAAACGATCTGCCAAAAAATTAACGGTAAATTGAGGCAATTTTTCGTAATAAGGAATTACTCCGAGAACATTTATATTCAACTGCTTTATCTTTGGTAGGTGAATGTCGATGAAGTCTTCAAGGTGCGGCACTTTGTTGATGATAATCCCCTTAAAATTAACATCTCCCAAATCAACATGGTTTTTCAGAAAGATTATATCGTCGATAATTGTTTCTTCCTTGCCGCTGATAACAATCAACAGTTCGGCAGCCAGAGACTTTGCTATAGAAATGGCATCAAGATAAACTGAGACACCGTATGAGATTTCCTTTCCTCCTTCGACAAACAAGATATCCTTATCTTTGCCGACAGCTTCTTGCAGATCAATTACTTTTTGTATGATTGTTTCTTTGTCGAATATATAAAGCAGCCTGGCATGATCAAACCCGATGCTCATTTCCGCAGGGTCTTCCTCAAAACCGAAGATGCTGTTGATCAGCGCGGTGTCATAATCCCACAGCCTTTTCTTACGATAGAGAAGTCTGTCTCCAAAGGGTTTAATATAGCCGGCTTTCTTCTTTAATGCCTTTGCCAGACCGACGATAATGCTTGTTTTACCAGCGTTCGGATGCATGGAAGTTATGACAAGTCTGTACATTTATTATACCTCTCAATAATCTTATGAAGAATAATGTAAACGTTTTTATAATTCTCGTCTGCTTTCAGGAGCTCTGAAAGCCATTTTCAGATGGTAGACACCCGCTTCAGCTTGACGTGTGATATCAAATCCGCCCTGTTCGAAAACCTGAAGCATAGGTCTGTTTTCAACAAGGACTTCGGCGGTAAAACCTAGTAAACCTTCTCTCTTCGCAAGATAGGTTAGATAGGACAATAATTCACTACCAATTCCTCTGTTTTGATAATCATCCCTTACGGCAATGGCTACTTCCGCGGTATGCGTAGCTTCATCCACCCCATATTGACCTAATCCCACGATGATTTCCTTTTCTTGGTATCTGATAATCGCCAGTATTGATACTTCTTTTGTGTAGTCAATGACAACAAAATCCTGTAAACGCTCGTGAGGTATATCTGTCCGCCATGACATAAATCTGCGGTGGAGGCTTCTGTCTGACAGAGAATAAAAAAAGTCTTTCAATAAAGGTTCATCGGTAATCTTAACAGGCCTCAAAAAGAGATGAAACCCTGTCTTGGTGGTTCTGTATGTTTCAAGATCTTCCGGGTATTTGCCTCTCTCGCCGGGTATATATGCCTGATCCTGGTATATCAGCCCTCTCTTCTTTGCCTCTTCAATAAGCCAGGGGCGGAATTTCGGATGCGCTATGGAGATCAATGCCATGGCTCGCTCACGTATGTTTTTACCATGCAGATAGGCAATGCCGTGTTCGGTGACAACGTAACGGACATCAGCCCGACTCAGGGTAACGCCGGCTGTTGCACTAAGGGCCGGCACAATTCTGGATACAGATTCATTTGCCGCCGTTGACTTCATTGCCAGGATAGTTTTGCCGTTCCTTGCCAGGAGGGCTCCTCTCATAAAATCGTGAAAACCACCTATACCGCTGTAAAACATGCTGCCGATGGATTCCGAAGTGGCTTGTCCCGTAAGATCGATTTCCAGGGCACTATTTATAGCAACCATGTTGTCATTGCGGGAGATAATCATAGGGTTGTTCGTGTAATCTACAGTCCTGAAAACTATAGAGGGGTTATCATGAATATATTCGTAGGTTTCCTTTTTAGCCATACAGAAAGTGGCTACTGTTTTCCCACGGTTTAATGTCTTCTTTGAGTTGTCTATCACACCGGCCTTGATTAAGTTTACAATGCCCTCTGTCAGAAGCTCCGTATGTATACCCAGATTCTTTTTGTTGTAGAGATGCGCCATGATGGCGTTGGGAATACTCCCGTATCCTACCTGCAATGTATCGCCATCTTGAATAAGGCGTGAAACGTAAATTCCTATACGCTGCAATGATAACGTCTTTTCTTCAGAAAATGCTCGCTGTATTTCGAGAAGCGGCGCGTTATGAGGTATGATAAAATTCACATCGCTGATATTAATAAAGCCGTCTCCATGAACACGAGGCATGTAGGAGTTGACCTGTGCAATCACCATAGAGGCCTTCTCTGTCGCTGTCTTCACCATGTCTACACTGACACCAAGGCTGAGAAAACCATGCTCATCGGGTAAGCTGGTTTGTATGAGTGCAACGTCTATCGGAACGATACCGCCGCTGATTAATGCCGGAATGTCGGAAAGAGATATGGGCGTATAATCCGCCGCTCCCTTATTAACAGGATCTCTTGTGTTATTTCCTATGAAAAAGGAGTTGTGGCGAAAATTGCTCTTGAACTTTTCATCAGTGTAGGGAGCTATACCAAGAGAATAGATTTGTATGATTTCCGCATCAAAAAATGCCTTGGGATGAGATTCCACATAATTGGTCATTGCGCTTATGAGATACTGAGGTTCGCCGCAACCTGATGTTACGAATATATGGTGCCCGCGACGGATCTGACTGAATATTTCGTCCTCGCTCGCAAATTTTTCAGGGTATATTTTTTTCCATCCCTCAAGCGATGCTGTATCTTTTGCCAGACTCATGGCTGTCCAACCTTTTAGAGTAAAAACCATTCCCTGAT
>DASPQI010000213.1:0-7020 GCA_035625045.1 Syntrophales bacterium
GATGGGATTTTTGCACACAATATATTGTGATTGTCAAGAAAAAAAGACTTTCTCAATCTGGTTTGAGGAGTTTTATTATTTTGAAAAGAAATATAAAAAGGTCATCCTAGGATAAGAGATAGTTATAATAAATTATTTTAATACTAATCAGGTAAAAAAAGTAAAGGCGGCACACAAACTGATTGGAAGAGAATACTTTAACGATTCCTCTCCAGGCATTGAAAAGCATTGGCTTAGCTTCTTGAAAATAAGCCTGCCATATGATGTATTGTGTACTGCTTTGTAAAAACCTAACCACCTCTTTAAAAATACATTTGTAAACTGTTGGTAAAAATACATAATGAATTGCAGCATGAGACTAATTTAATCGGTATATATATTAAAATATCCTGTACATCAGGTGCCGGTCGGAAAAAATGATAACTGAAAATGTCTGTTTACAACCGCACCCACATGATATATAACCACCCCCGAAATAAGTCTTAGATAATATCGGTTTGAAAAAACTCTCATTCAGACTACCCGGTTGGGACAAATATTTATCGCGGAGTTTACCCTGTGTAAGCCGATGGACTCGAAACGACAAACAGGGAATTTCTCGTGATGACGGAACAAGGATTTCTTGCGGCACTTGCAATAGCGGGTTGACGAGTGTGGCAGTTCAGACTGGTAACAAGACATGCGGAGGTTAATCCATGCAAAAAGAAGTTATTAAGGCCAACATCATTGTTTTCATCGCCAGTTTCTGCACCCTGGTTATCGAGCTAGTTGCAGGAAGAATCATGGCACCTTATGTGGGCGTATCCCTTTATACCTGGACGAGCATTATCGGTGTCGTCCTTGCCGGTATCAGTATCGGTGCCTATCTTGGAGGGTTGCTGGCGGACCGGTTTCCACGACCTTCGACGCTGGGGTGGCTCCTCTTTTTCTCGGGTGTGGGGGCTTTTTCCATTTCACCACTCACAAACCTCTTGGGAGCAACTCAGTTTCAGACCACACTGATGATGCGGATTCTTCTTCTTACCACCTTCATATTTTTTATACCCTCCTGTATCTTGGGCATGATTTCCCCCGTCGTCGTTAAACTTACGCTTAATAACCTGGCAAAGACAGGCAATGTTGTCGGGAAGATATACGCCTTTTCGACACTCGGCTCCATCATTGGCACCTTTGCCACTGGTTTTTTTCTAATCTCCTGGATGGGAACAAGAAATATACTTTTGATTGTCGGTTTTATTCTCATACTTTCCTCCCTGATTTTCGGGGGAGCTTTTGTAAGGAAAAAATCTATCGCCATTTTCTTTTCCGTTTTCATTATAATTTTTGTTTCACTTGTCTTCGTTTTCTACAGCTATGCTTTCAAAATGCCCGTA
Source organism: Syntrophales bacterium (assembly GCA_035625045.1). GTDB lineage: Bacteria > Desulfobacterota > Syntrophia > Syntrophales > UBA2185 > DATKLL01. The sequence continues at coordinate 1,374 of DASPQI010000213.1, forward strand.
AGTGACAAGACCTATTTTTTCAAAGAAAGTGATTATTATACGATCCAGGTGAAGAAACTCCTCACTAAAGACGAGAGGACTTGGGCTGAGGCGCTAGTTTTAGACCATCTTATCCATTCCATAAATGACCTTAATAATCCCCGATACCTGGATTATGAGTACATAAGGATTTATGAGGAGTTCATGAGGTGGAGGGTGAAACGAGAAGGCTCCCTGAAAACACTGTTCATCGGGGGCGGGGGCTATACACTGCCGCGCTGCCTCGAAATAATGTATCCAACAGCAGAGATTGATGTCGTAGAGATTGATCCGGAGATAACAAAGGTTGTGTATAATTATCTGGGAGTGCCTGGAAGCACGAAGATCAGAACCTTCAATGAAGACGGCCGCTGGTTTGTCATGAATTGCCGGGATAAAGAAAAATACGACTTCATCGTAGGTGATGCATTCAATGACCTGTCGATTCCCTATCACTTAACGACGAAGGAATTTGCCCAGCAAATGGCGGAGCTTTTGAAACCAGACGGCATACTCATGGCTAATGTGATTGACAGCTACCAAAAAGGACTGTTTATGCCATCCTATATAAAAACACTTGAGGAGGTGTTCGGAAAGGGTAATGTCCACCTAGTTACGCACAAGCCTTATGAAGAAAGCACAGGTATCAGCACTCGCGTGATAGTAGCAAGCAAGCGGGGCATCAAAATGAATGATTTCACCGCGTTCATCAAAGAGCAAAATAGTGAGGAAGCCATGTCACACGTTATGCCTCAAGAGCGACTGCAGACATATCTGGCCGAGCGCCCTTCCATAGTTTTAACAGATGATTATGTCCCGGTGGACAATTTGACGGCACCCATCTTCGAAGAGCGATTTGGTTATCAGAGGCATTAATTGGGAATCCTTAAGGTTCCAGGGTGAAGGAGTCAAGGAATCGAGTGAACAATGTTCAAGTCATATAGAATAATGGGAAAAAATATTTGAACACTTTAACCTTTGGACCTGCGAATCCTTTGTTGCAACGAGATGAAAAAATCTAAATTTATATTAGGGTGAATAAAGTCATGCTGACGGACGTTCAACTTGAAAGATACGCGGATGTACTCATCTGGGCACTGAAAGTAGCAAGGAAGGATTCATTCAAAAGGGACGACACGATCCTCCTCCAATATAACCCGGCGGCCCTAAGACTCGCAGAGATTTTGTATGTAAGAATACTTGATATGGGGATGAACCCTGTTCAGCGGATGGGCCTGACGATAAACATGGAAAGGGGTTTTTACGAGAAAGCAACCAACAGACAGCTTGTTTTTTTGACCCCTGGAGATCGGAATCTCTACGGCAGCATCAATGGAAGAATCTTTCTCCATGCCCCGGACGCCCTTACGCACTTGAAGGATATTGACCCAGCAAAAATCGGTAAGGCCCTTATCGCTAGGAAACCGCTTCGGGATATTATGAACAAGCGGGAGGAGAAAGGCCATTATAGCTGGACTCTCTGCACACTACCGACAGAAGAACTGGCTAAGCAGGCAAGGATGACGCATGATGAATATGCTCAGCAGATTATCAAGGCATGCTACCTGGATTTCGATAATCCTATATCCCAATGGCAAAAAATCCTAACGGAAGTAAGAAACATTAAAAAATGGCTGAGCAGCCTCGCCATAAAATCTATTCATATCGAATCTAATAGCGTTGATCTCACTATAGCGCCCGGCGCGAAGAGAGTGTGGATAGGCATTTCGGGACACAACGTACCGAGCTTTGAGATATTTACCTCGCCGGATTGGCGGGGAACGGAAGGCCGCTATTTTGCGAATCTGCCTTCTTTCCGGAGCGGTAACTATGTGGAGGGTGTCCGCCTGCTATTTAAAAAAGGAAACGCAATTGAGATCACGGCTGAGATGGGTGAAGATTTTGTCAGGAAGCAGCTTGCGATGGATAGGGGTGCGCGCCGCATCGGTGAGTTTTCCCTGACGGATAAACGTTTCTCCAGAATCGACCGCTTCATGGCAGATACGCTTTTCGATGAAAATCACGGCGGGGAATACGGGAATTGCCATGTCGCCCTCGGATCTTCCTACACCGTAACGTACGATGGAAATCCGTCGAAATTAACAAAGGGAAAAAAGAAAGAAATGGGGTTCAACGATTCAGCCCTCCACTGGGACCTCGTCAATACAGAAGACAAGACGGTAACGGCCCAACTGACCTCGGGGGAAAAAGTACTGATCTATGAAAACGGTATGTTTAAGTGCTAAATGTGTAAGTTCTGATCTTCAGCGCTTCCTGTAGTCACTAGGCCTTTCATACGTAATGCCCTGGGACCATATTCCTAGCCGTTTCTCTTTCGCCTCTATTTCAGCCTCAAGAAACTGGTGCCGGTACTGCTTGTCCTCAATATAATCGACATATGCTTCAGACATGCCCGTCTTAATCATTTCCAGATTTACGTTCTTCTCCCCCACCCAAACAATAGAGACCAACTTCTTATGACCGTTCATCTTTATTTCCATGACATCGATGCGGACATCCTTGCCGAATACCATGGAGGAGAGAAAGGACTTCGCCTCACTTGCAAATGGTTGCCCCTGTTTAATTATCCGCCGAGTCTTAAGATTTATTTTATTCAGCTCGGGGGCATCGGTCCCATAAAGGCAGACCTTCAGTGTTTTGCGATCTCTCGTTTTTACTATGATGTTGTTCCCGTCAAAGACCCTAGAAACAAAACCTTTAACTGTTTGCAGAGGCGTGCCGGCGTCAGCCGGAGGTGTGATGAACAAAGCGAGCAATAACGCAGGTATAATTACTGATATCTTGGTAATACTCATAACCCCTGGTTAGGATCACGAAGAAGGATTTTTTGATTAGAGATTTGACACAACTAGTTTTCTATCTTCCTCTTTAGGATATCTTAACACATGAAGGGATATTTTGATTTTTTTCAGCAATTCTGTGCCGAGAGTGTCACTGATATTATTGTATAATTTACGGAATATAATTTCTATCGAAGCGTTATCAACGGAACCCATTTCTGTATAAATGGCTCCCATGATTTTATGATGTTCATACCACCCCCTGATATCCGTTTCTCTCGAAGAAGCAACAAGGGCCTCCTTGATTTGTTCAAGTATGTAGACGCTGTAACGTCTGGTTTGCAGCCCCGATAGGTCGATAAGCATGAGAAGAAATGGCTTTCCTGAACGCCCTGTCCGTTTTCGCTCTATATGGAGCATATGGCGAAAGTAGGATGAACAGTAAAATGCGCCATCATTTTGAACAAATAATTCTGAAGATATTTTTGAATTCTTCATCTGAAAGCCAGATAACTTTCTGTCGACTACTTAAGGCGTGTTATGACATTTGCCGAATTCGCGCCCAGAATATCTGGCGTGAATATTTCAATTTTGGTAAATAAGTAACTAAGTTTGATCTAATAGATATTATTTACTGTATAACAATATATTGCAAGAGTAAAAGATTTTTACGAATAAAAAATCTTTACATAAGTTGCATACTTGATTGTTTTATTGTCTGTAGTATATACAAAAACATTAAAAACCAATGGTTTCAGCAACATCGGTAAGCCAGACTACTGTAATAGTATGATCTGTATAAGGTTGTTTTATTTTTTTGGTACATTTACCACAAGGAGGACAAATATGGAAGGGAAAAAAGTCAGAGAAAGCAGTGCCGTCATGGCCCAGCAAATGAACCCTCAGGATGCAAATCCTGCCGGCAATGTTCACGGCGGAGTCATCATGAAACTTATTGATACAGCAGCAGGAGCCGTGGCAGTCCGGCATGCGAGGTCCAATGCAGTCACTGCTTCAATTGACCGGCTGGACTTCCATAACCCTGTTTTCGTCGGAGATTTTGTCACCATAAAGGCCAGCCTGAACCTCGTAGGCAGGACATCCATGGAAGTGGGTGTCCGGGTGGAGTCCGAAAATCTCATTACAGGTGAAAGACGTCATACAGCGTCTGCCTATTTAACCTTCGTTGCCCTAGACAAAAATGGTCGGCCCACACTACTACCTCCATTGATATTGGAGTCAGACGATGAAAAGCGGCGCAACCGTGAGGCGAAATCAAGACGTGAAACGCGTCTAGCAGAAAAAACTAAGGAAAAGGCGTGCCAGATCGATCCTAGTACCTGTGATTGATTTTTTAAAGATAAAATGAGTCGATATAAATTTGACTAACCAAAGAAATTGGGACAACGTCTCTTTTCAAAATTGGAGCTGAAAGCAAGAGAAACCCTTTTGTAAATCTGCGAAATAACATTTCTGTAAAACCCATATCCTCGCCAGTGGGTAAGGACGGGTGATGTGCTGTATAGACGTGCTCAATCTGCTATTAACCAAAATCAACAATCTGGTCCATTGGTAAGTAGCTTCCAAGTGACGTCAGTGCGCATCAATTAATCGATATCAACTCAATGTCAAAGATAAGGGTCGCATTGGGTCCTATAACGTTCCCCGCGCCCCGCTCGCCATACGCGAGATCGGGGGGGATAAAGATCTGCCATTTTGATCCAACTTTCATAAGCTTGAGGGCTTCAGTCCATCCCGCGATCACGCCCTTTACAGGAAACTTCGCAGGCTGTCCCCATTTATAAGAGCTGTCAAATTCTGTACCGTCAATCAGGGTACCTCGGTAGTTGGTGGTCACTGTATCCGTCGATTTTGGCATTTGTCCCGTACCTTCTCTAATAACCTTATACTGCAGGCCGCTGGACAGTGTCTTCACGCCCTCCTTTTTCTTGTTTGCGGCAAGAAAGGCTTCGCCCTCCTTCCCATTCTTTTCACCGATAACTTTCATTCTTTCTGCCTGCTTTTCCGTCATCTCTTTTTGAAAAGCAGCCAGTACCTGGCTCATCTCCTTATCAGTCATTGCCGTTTTTGCCCCCGTCATGGCGTCCTTCATCCCTTTTGTAAATATATCTGGATCTATTTCCACAGACTGCTGCTGCATGCCCTTACCTACATTCACACCGATCGCGTAACTTATTTTGTCTTCTCTGGTTTCAATTCTACTCCCTTTGCACCCCAAAATCTGTCCCGTGAGCAAGAACACACATACCAGTATTATAAATACTGATCTCATAGAACCTCCTTTTCCCAAAATTTATTTGCACCAGAGCACGTCACTTAAGTCGTCATGTATCACTTTCTCGCAATCACTGTCAACAACAGCAGACTCTTGGCATCAGTGCACCCAATCAGAGATTACCTGCGATCCCAAAGAAAAACATCTACCATTTCATTATCTTTACACTGCATGAGGCATCCAATTATTCAAATATTCTTCTAAGTAATAATAATTTTTGTCATTTTTTAATAAATACTAGTTTTTACTGTCATTTATCTCTATATAATTTAGTATCAGGTTTTGAAATAGACAAGACGATAATTAAAGTACCAAGAGAACACAACATAAATTAACGAGATCTTCCGGTCATCCTGCGCCGCTTCTTTCTCTGAGGCAGGGCTGTTTCAGTCCTGCCTCCCTTCTTACATGTATTGTCGAAACTGAGTATGGTGCACAAAAAATTGATCCAATGCCGATCAAATAGATACATTCATAAACAGATCGGCGATAAAAGACCACTGAGTTCCTGGAAGCGAAGAAATTTTTTCGA
>DASPQI010000214.1:0-2947 GCA_035625045.1 Syntrophales bacterium
GCCTTTTTTCTTTGTTGCGGTATTGGCGACACTCAACGTCATCGGCGCTTTTTTCTATTTACCGGAAACTCACAAACACATGGACAAGGAAAAGAAATTGGCTATTAATCCGCTTCATCCTTTGACCAACGCAGTCCATGATAAAGTCCTGCTCTCACGGTACATAGCATGGTTTTTTTTCGGTATTTCTGTGTCAGGGATGCAAGCTGTCTTTGCATTGTATATGGGTAAGGTTTTCGGCTTTAATGTAGCCATGGTCGGAGCTGTTTATACAGCTATGGGACTCGCTGTTTTATTGAACCAAATGATTTTACTCCGCAACTTCTGGCTCAACCATTATAAGGAGTCATCCATAGAAGTGTGGGCGTTTCTATCCAATGCAATAGGATTAACGTTATTGATGGTGCCCTACTTTTATTTCCTCATTGCCGGCATTGTTTTTCATGTTTTCAGCCATTCACTTTTGCGGGTAGTAATGACGAGCCGTGCCGCCGGCATAGCAGGTCCCCAAAGAAGAGGAGAGGTGCTCGGCATCATGTCGTCAGTACTGTCGATAGCCATGATTGGAGGGCCGCTGCTGGCTGGATCTCTTTTTGAGATCAGGCCCTTCTTTCCCTTTGCCGCCTGTAGTCTGGCTCTCGCTTTAGGATTTCTGACCATGAAATACTATTCTGTGAAAACGGTCGCTAATGAAGGATAAGGACAAGCGCAGCCTCTTCTTAAGTAAGCCTATAGAGAGACACACCGTATTTACTCTATCCACGACTGATCATGTCTTTGATCTCGAGATTTACCATGATTCACCCTCCATGGCGCGCCTCAGTTGCAAGTAATTTTTTATTGTCAAGGTGACTCAATGTTATCGTTACAACCCTACTTCGGTAGGGTTGTCCTAACCTGTTAATACAGTTAACATATACAAAGAAGTCATAATACGTAGAAAAGGGGTTCGATAAAAAATCGTCTTATTTGTTAATAAATATTGAGAGAGTCGGAGAGCTGCCACAGCCCAGGAGCACTTGGCTGGCTGCTGACAACCCTTAATGATTTTGGTAGCGTTAGGAGAGACAATATCGCAGCTGTGAAAAGGTGAGAAAGAGATGTCGTTAAGGCTTCTTAAGGAAAAAAAACTATCCATCGCTGTGCTCATGACTGCTGCGATATGTATGGCCGATCTGTTCACCCCTTTGTGGTTTGACGTGTGGGTGCTCTACCTTATTCCTTTGTTTTTTATGTTCCAGTCTGCAAAACGGCCTTATTTCTATTCTGTAATTGTTACAGTGCTCGTTGCCGCAGGTTTGTTTCTTTCTCCGGGGGATAACACACCTTTCATGCATGCTGCGATAAACCGCCTTACTGGGATATGCGGGGGGTGGGGAGTATCGTTTCTTCTAATGCGGCTGAGAAGCTTGCACGCATCGTTGCTCCAAAACCGCACCGAACTCGAGAAGCGTGTTGAGGACAGGACAACAGAGTTATTGCAGGCAAATCTCTCGCTCCAGAACGATATCGCTGAGAGGAAGAATATAGAGGAGGCATTAAGGGACAGTGAAGAAAACTATCGCCTGCTTTTTAATAAGACTCCTATTGGAATATTCAACTATGATACGCAGCTTATCCTCACTGCATGGAACGATTATTTTATGGAAATTCTTCAATCCAGCCGCGAGAAATTATTGGGCCTGGACATGAAGACACTGAAGGACCAAAGCGTGATCCCGGCTATCCGCAAAGCAATAGAGGGAGAAGAAGGCCACTATGAGGGCTTTTATCGAGCCACAACAGGCGTTGCAGAAATCTGGGTATCGATGAGTACTGCCCCTAGCTTCGACAAGGATGGTAAGGTCAAAGGTGGCGTAGGTATAATGCAAGATATCACCGAGCGTAACCGGGCGGAAGATGCGCTTCGGAGAAGCGAAGAGAAGTATCGCTCATTGGTTGAATCTACGGATGATTCTATTTACGTGGTAGACAGGAATTACAGATACCTCCATATGAATAGGAAGCACATAGCAAGGATGGAATTTTCGGGAGATGAATATATTGGTCGTGCATACGGCGAGTTTCACGGGGATAAAGAAACGCGTCTTTTTATCAGAGATGTCGATAAAGTATTTGAGACGGGGCAATCTATAAGGCGTGAATTTAAAAGCAACAGGGATAATAAATATTTTGTTCAGACATTGAGTCCCGTAAAGAACGCTGCGGGACAATCAGTAGCTGTAACTATCATTTCAAAAGATATCACCGAACACAAGAATATGGAGGAAAAACTTCGGGCGTTGTCTCTTACAGATGAACTAACGGGCCTGTACAACAGGCGGGGATTCTTTACCTTTTGTGACCGGACTTTAAAAGTGTGCAGACGCGAGAAGAAAGGGGCCTTTTTGCTCTATGCCGATCTGGACAACCTCAAGGAGATCAACGATCGATTGGGACATCAAGAGGGCGACAAAATGCTGGCTGAAACAGCCGATATTTTTAAAAAAACTTTCAGGGATTCTGACATAATAGCCCGCATAGGAGGAGATGAGTTTATAGTTTTCCCCGTGGGAAATACAAAAGAGGATTCAGAAGTAATCACCAATCGGTTACTTCGTAATATAGAAAATGACAATGCAAAAAAGGCCCGTAATAAATACGTGCTATCCGTAAGCTTTGGAACTTCCTATTATGACCCGGGAAACCCTTGTTCCATTGACGAATTGATAGCAGAGGCCGAGAAACTGATGTATGCGCGAAAAAAAGACATCAGGTTTTGAAACCATAAAGTCGGTAACACTCAGGCGGCCAATCCTTTCTTCGATAACTCTTTGAGGTATTTCCTTATACGCATGGCGTTCGTGCCCACATCGCTAAGTCCGACTCGTGATTCGGATCTGACGTCTATCCTGCTTTTCTTGTCCAGGGGCGTTATACGAACCACAATATCGTCCTTGAACCCGAA
>DASPQI010000215.1:0-6181 GCA_035625045.1 Syntrophales bacterium
AGCGATTACCGGATGCTTCTCTTCGGCATGATCATGGTGATCATGATGATCTTCCGCCCGCAAGGGATTGTCAGCGGCGTCCGCAGGACATACGAATTTCATATGGAGGATAAATGAAATCCCTCTAAATCTCCCTTTATGAAAGGGAGACATAAGCAATATGAACCCGATACTCGAAGTAAAACATCTCAGCATGAATTTTGGCGGCCTCACAGCATTGGACAGGGTCGATCTCGATTGCCTGCCCGGAGAGATCACCGCCCTCATCGGCCCGAACGGAGCTGGCAAGACAACCTTCTTCAACTGCATCACCGGCATCTACTCCCCGACTGAAGGCGACATTTTTATCACTCCACCGGACGGCAAGCGGCAGAAGATTCACGGTCTCGGGATGCACAAGGTGACGCGGCGGGGACTCGCCAGGACATTTCAGAACATCCGTATATTTCCTGACATGACTGTTTTGGAGAATGTTATGATCGGTCGCCACTGCCGCACGAAGGCCGGTATTCTCGGAGCTATCCTCAGGGACAGGGCAACAACGGAAGAAGAAAGGGCCATAGTCAGAAGAAGTTATGAAACCCTGAAAAGGATCAGCCTTGCAGATGATGTAAATATGCTGGCGAGGAATCTACCTTACGGGGCGCAGCGCCGCCTGGAAATCGCCAGGGCCCTGGCCACCGACCCATTTCTCCTGCTTCTTGATGAACCCGCGGCAGGCATGAACCCCCAGGAGACAAAGGAGCTGGAGACCCTGATCATCGGCCTCCGTGATGAGAGGGAGATTTCAATCTTTCTTATCGAACACGACATGAGGCTGGTCATGAGCCTCTCGGACCGTGTCTACGTTATGGATTACGGCGAGATGATCGCCAGGGGAACTCCGCAGGAAGTCCGGAAGAATCCGGAGGTGATAAAGGCTTATCTGGGAGAAGACATCGGTGCTTAAGCTTAAGAACGTCCAGACTTGCTACGGCAACATCCAGGTACTGAAGAACTTCTGTATCGAAGTATCGCAGGGGGAAATCATCACACTGATTGGGGCAAACGGCGCAGGCAAAACAACGACCCTCATGTCCATAACCGGGATCGCGCCTCCCCGGACGGGTGAAATCCTGTTTCTCGATAAACCTATCCAGCACTTGAGTCCCGATGAGATCGTAGCAATGGGAATATCTCTGGTACCGGAAGGACGCCGGATATTCCCGCGTCTGACAGTCATGGAAAATCTGGACATGGGGGCCTTCCTGCGCAGCGATAAGACTGAAATAAAAAAAGACACGGAACATATTTTCGATCTCTTCCCGATCCTGGCACAAAGGCGTTACCAGTTTGGCGGCACCCTAAGTGGAGGTGAACAGCAGATGCTCGCTATATCCAGGGCCCTCATGGCAAGGCCGCGCCTGCTCCTCCTTGACGAACCATCTTTGGGTCTAGGTCCGATGATAGTGAAGTTGATTTTCGAGATCATCAAGAGGATCAATGCCGAAAGCCGCACCACCATCTTCCTGGTGGAACAGAACGCCCTCATGGCGCTCAAGGTCGCCCACCGCGGCTATGTCATGGAAAACGGCCGCATCACTCTGGAAGGAACAGCACAGAGCCTTCTCCACAATGAGGACGTGAAGAGAGCGTATTTAGGAATATAGCATCTTTATAATATTGAGTCGCTCTCAGTTTTCCCACTGCAATCTTTATTTGACGAGTTTGAATAAATGTGCAAGATTACAAACTCCAATACACCATACAGGGGTTTCATTTGAGTCTGCCATGAACATCTTAATGATTTATCCCCGATATCCGCTGACATTTTGGAGCTTCAAATACGCTCTGAAATACGTGTCCAAGAAATCTGCTTTCCCCCCTTTAGGCCTCCTCACAATTGCGGCCATGCTTCCGAAAACCTGGAACATTCGTCTCATAGATTTAAATGTCAGCAAAGTGAAGGACAGGGACTTTATCTGGGCTGATTATGTCGTGATCAGCGCCATGCTCGTCCAGAAGGATTCAGTTGCAGAAATTCTGAGCCATTGCCGTCGGCTTGAAAAAAAAGTAATAGGCGGCGGACCCCTCTTTACCGCTCTCGTGGATGAATATCTCCATCAGGTCGATCATCTGATCCTCGGCGAAGCAGAATACTCCCTGCCTCCATTTCTATTCGACCTTGAAAATGGTAATCCGCAGAAGGTCTATCGAAGCAGCGAGTTTCCGCCGTTGTCTATGACGCCCACTCCTCTCTGGGATTTGATCGACGTTAAGAAATATGCCAGCATGATGATTCAGTTCTCCCGAGGCTGTCCCTATAACTGCGAGTTTTGCGATGTCACCGCCCTTTTTGGTCACAAGCCGAGATTAAAAAGCGTCGATCAGTTCATGGATGAATTGCAGGTCATCTATGATAAGGGCTGGCGGGGAAGCCTCTTCGTCGTGGACGACAATTTCATCGGGAATAGGATCGCCATAAAAAAAATGCTGCCCCATGTCATCGCCTGGATGAAGGAGCGTGGTTATCCATTTGAGCTTTTCACAGAGGTCTCCGTAAATATTGCCGACGATGACGAGCTGGTTCGTTTGATGGTTGAAGCCGGTTTTGATAGGGTCTTCATAGGGCTTGAGACCCCCAACGAGGAAAGCCTGAAAGAATGCGCCAAGGATCAAAATTGCAAGAGGGACCTGACCGGATCTATCAAGAAGCTGCAGGCCTCCGGTCTGGAGGTTCTCGGAGGCTACATCGTCGGATTCGACAATGACGATGAAAGTATCTTCGCATCACAGATAAAATTCATTCAGGAAAGCGGCGTGGCAACCGCTATGGTGGGTCTGTTGAATGCGTTGCCCAACACCAGGCTGTGGCAGCGGATGAAGGATGAGAGCAGACTTCTATTGCATTCCTCAGGGAACAATACTGACGGGAGCATCAACTTCATTCCCAAGATGGATATGGAAAAGCTCATTAAAGGTTACCATCAGATGGTTAAAACTATTTACAGTCCCCGCCATTATTATCAGCGCGTCTCCAAATTCCTGGAACATTATCAGCCACTCAGGCAGAGAAGAGTGGACTGGGAGCGGCTTAAAGGGTTCTTAAAGTCCATTTTTTATATCGGCATTTTAGGGAATGGCCGGTCACAGTGGTATTATTGGAAGATATTGTTGAAGTCGACGATATTTTACAGAAAGTCAATAACGGCCGCCATAACGCTGATGGTATACGGACAGCATTTCAGGAAGATGTCCAATAAAATGCGCCTACCGGATAAGATATTGAAGATCTCCGCAGCAAGCTGCGTAGAATCTTCGATCCATATGGAATAGTAATGTCCCCTACTCGCTCGCTTACCCCGCGGCAAGCAACGGGGAATGCGCTCGCTGCCGGATTCACCGCAAGCAATGTCCATCTTCATCCGGCGAAAGTATCCCGGAAAAATTGAGGCCGGCAGACTGAGACTTTCCGACGAAAACGGGTGATGAATTAACTGCCCTGTCATGCTTAACTTGATCCGGCATCCAGTCCACCCAGTCATTTCTGCAGTTTGTATAAAAAGCCGCAGTCATATTATTAAAGCTTTCAAAGGTACAAGTCCGATCACAATATTGGTGCATTGATAATGGACGGAAGATTACAATCGTTACTAAGTGATCGATAAAAAAAAGCAGGTCCATTTGACCCTGTCTTTCCACTAAGAGTTCAATAAGAAATTTAATCTTTAATCTTTTTCCTGATACCTGCTAAACCCATCAGACCAAGACCGAGAAGAAATATGGTTATGGGTTCGGGGACCGCCGCTATAGCATAATTGGAGAGCATTAGATGGGCTTGTGTCGTCGGGTGAACGCCATCCCAGAAGAGATAATTGCTTGTATCGCCAGCTGGTCGGGTTAGCCACGTACCCGTCACGTTGTCAAATCCATATTTTCCGGGATTCGCAATCGCGTCATCGAGCAAAGCGTAGGTGTTGAGGGTATAGAAATGGTCCCCCTGATATGCCAACTGCAGACTCTGCAGATCGGCAGCGAGGCATCCGTTAAAAAGCTGGGACCAGCCTGTTGCCAATGGTGCGAGCGAGGTGCCTCTAAATTCTGGTGTCGCACCGATATTCGGGAGGCCCATGACAAGGAAATTCTTGAAGCCTGCAAAAGCAAGTTTCTGGAGAGCAAGCTCGACATTGTTGGCAGCCGTTGCATAGGATCTGCCCTGAAAGAAGTCATTAGCGCCGGCCCAGACGGTTACAAGGGTATTGTTGGATATTGGGCCATGAAGAGTATTAAGATAGTAATCTACTTGCCAGTTCAAGCCGGTATATGACAGCCCTAATGCCGGATTGTCATACCCCGTAGTGGCGCCGCCATAAGCCATATCCAATAACGATACACCGTAGTTTTGAGCCATATACTCAACCCAGACCGGGCCATTGGAAAAGCGTTGGACCCCAAAGCCGTCAGCATTTCCATTGTCCGAGAGGCTGTCTCCGAAAGCCAGGATGCCGCTGTATGCATGACTAAGAACTGCCGTTGAAAAAACTAAGGAAATACATAAAATCAAGATCAAAAAGACTCGTTTTGCTTTTGCTCTCATATTCCTACCTCCTGAATGCTATTAGCTTAAAATTAATATGAACGTCAGATTGATTATTTTTGAATCCGCCCTTGCACTCCTGCCAAACCCATCAGATCAAGACCGAGAAGCGGTATGGTTGTGGGTTTGAGACCTTCTGTTCTTTAAATATTTCTATTCAACAACTAACTAAATATATAGTCGAAATCTTGAAACAGAAACACTAACTGTCGTTAATTATGGATATTTTCTAGTTTGTACTACTCATAACAAGGAGTTAATAAATACTAACCCGGTTCGCATAATTTGCATAAAAAATGCCAATATATTAACTTATTGATTTCAGTGGATTATGTTCTTGTATGTGCAAATTAAGAAGAAAAATAGTGTAAATAATTCCGACAGTTATAAAGCGATGTATTTCCCCTAATTGTAAATTATATTTATTATTTCAGCCGTATAGGCAGTTATCTTGAAATTGTAAAGTATATCGACAATTTTACACTTTTTTGCATTTAAATACTCATGAAGCCAGATTCTCAGGCTAAAAAAAATAACTTTCTAATAAAAAATCTTCAACTTTTCCCTTAAAGAGTAAAGGGTCAGGTTGATCTTCAATTTTAAGGAATTTTATTGTCCCGCTAGGTCTCATAATTACTTCATCCCTTAACTCGCCTCTTCATTAACCTTCAAGAAATTGTCAAAAGCCGACCAGCAGAAATCGAACAGCGATAAGACAATATTTTGTAGTCAAATTGGCTTGACATATAAAAATGCCCTCCCCTATAGTTCCCACACTCAGAAGAAAGTTCTTATGGAATTCGAGGCAACAATGATACAGGTACGCGTAAATAATAACTGAGAGTCGCAGCCTTCCTACATCGGTGCAAGAATAATAATTCAGGAGATATCTAATGGACACTACTGTTCTTATCGGCTACATCGCCGGAATCCTCACTACCATCTCGTTTATCCCTCAGGTTGTGCGCAATTGGAAACTCAAAGAAACAAGAGATATCTCGCTTGCAATGCTCCTGCTCCTGACGGCAGGGATACTCCTGTGGATCGTGTACGGGCTGCAGATCGGGTCACCTCCAATCATCGCCGCAAATATAATCACATTTGTTCTCATCCTGTTCTTGCTGTGGATGAAGATGAAATTCAAATAATGCAATTCTTTACCAATTCTTCTTGACTCATAACTTGCTTTTCCCTAAACTTCGAATATGTCAGCATAAATAGTTTAACTCTTCAATCCGGAGCGGCACTGAATGTAAGGGTATCCGTTGAGATCAGGATAGCTCTGCAAATACAGATGTGATGGAGGTCGGGCCATGAAAAGAATGATGATTGTCTTTTTACTAGTGATAATGATTGTGTTTACCGGGTGCGCGACAATGGAAGAACTTAAGAGTACGATTTCCACAAAGGTGACATCGATAACCTCGAATGTGGACCCGGCCCTCGTGGCGAAGGTCCCACAGGACAAGAAAGGTGGATTCCCCAAGGCGGAGTTTGCGGTAAAGGTTGCGGAAGAGAAATCGAAGCTCGCCTCATTGAAAAGTGAACTCGCGGCAAAACAGAAGAAGCTGGCTGATTATGAGGAAGAGATCGCCGATATCGAGC
>DASPQI010000216.1:0-2083 GCA_035625045.1 Syntrophales bacterium
TTCAACCTTCAGGATATCTCAATTAGAGTTTTAAAAAAGGCTGTGAATCCTGACGGTTTTAATATTGGTATGAATTTGGGGAAAGCCGCCGGTGCCGGGGTAGATGATCATATTCATGTGCATATCGTACCGAGATGGAGCGGAGATACCAATTTCATGAGCGTCTTAGGGGATGTACGTGTCATTCCCGAAGACATATACAAAACTTATAAGCTTCTTCTGCCACATTTTGAAAAATATCGTCCGGAGGTCTAAGATGAAAGTCATTTATACTATTATTATTGTACTAGTTATGCTTTTCATTATTACGTTTTCATTGGAGAACACATTCGCTGTCAAGTTAAAGTACTATGATTTTGTTGATGTAACCTCCCCGGCATATATGCTGGTTTTCATTTCGTTTCTAGCTGGTGTTATATTTACGGGGTTCATGGGGATTGTAGAAAGATTTCGTTTGAACAGGACTATCACGAAGTTGAATAAAACTATCAGAGAACTGAGAAGAGAAGTCAGGGACAGCAAAAAGGAATCGTTTATAGAAGAGGAAACGAAACTCCCCGGTGAACAGGGATGATTGTTTAAGAATTAGTGTGCGGACGTCCGGGCAGTGAAGTTCATAACAGATGCGAACCTGGGGAAATTGGCAAAGTGGCTACGTATTTTAGGCTACAATACTGTTTTCTATACCGGAGATACAGATCGTAACTTTTTGAGGAAGGCTGAGGACGAGAGAAGAATTGTTCTAACCAGAAGAAAAGATATGGAGGAAAGACAATTTTCAGGCCAGCTTATCATAATTCATAATGATCAAGTTCAGAAGCAGCTGGAAGAAGTATTAGATAGGCTGCATCTCCTTCCGGATTCAGAACGGTTGTTCAGCATATGCTTGAGGTGTAATGAACTATTAATAGAGGTGGACAGAGAAGAAGTTTCCGGCTTGGTACCGGATCACATATATGCCAGTCACACCGAATTTCATATGTGTCCGCACTGCAGGGGTATCTTCTGGCCAGGTACACATATGGATAATGCCCGTCGCTATCTCAGGACGCGCATTCAGCATCATCACCCTTGATTTTTTCAACAGCATGTTTCAAGGCAGGGAGGATGACTGTAAGATTTTCCCGGACGGCCTTTGGCGAGCCAGGGAGGTTTACAATTAATGATCTGTTCCTGATCCCAACCACGGCCCTGGAAATCATTGCATAGGGCGTTACTGCCGCACTCGCCCGCCGCATTGCCTCTGCCATACCCGGCACTTCTTTATCGATTACTTCGAGAGTTGCATCCGGGGTCAAATCCCTGGGACTAACGCCAGTGCCGCCTGTTGTTATAATCAGATCAAGTTTCATTCTATCGGCGCAGTCGATCAAAACATCCTTAATTTTATCCTTTTCATCAGGGATTATCGTGGTACGGGTAATATTCACACCCATATCTTTCAACATCGATACAACTTCCTGACCGCTTTTATCTTCTCGTTCACCGCGGGATCCTTTATCACTGATGGTTATTACACCTGCATTGATTGCCAACGGGGTTACCTCGTCAAAACTGAAAAAATGATTTTATCCATTTTGTATAATGTTCGAGAGACTGGGCGCACATGATTCGACAGGCACACCGCAATGGTATATAAAGCGGGCCCGAATCGAAGGAAGGGATGAAGCGCAACACAGTATATGAGTTGTTTACTGTTGTTCCTTTTTAGATTCAGCTATGATCTTTTCTGCGATAAAGGGTGGCACTTCTTCGTAATGTGAGTGCTCGTAAGTGAACGTTCCTCTGCCGCTTGTCATTGAGCGAAGATCGGGTGCATATCTGAGAATTTCAGCAAGGGGAACCTGTCCTTTTATGATCCTGTTTGGTCCTTTCGATTCCATACCCAGGACTTTACCTCGCCTGCTGTTTAAATCACCAATTACATCACCCATGTACTCATCCGGGATTTCTATATCGATGTTAACAATAGGTTCAAGCAGCACCGGCTGGCAAGCCAGCACACCTTTTTTAAATCCTAGAGAGCCTGCTATTTTGAAGGCCATTTCCGATGAATCAACTGTGTGATATGACCCGTCCACAA
>DASPQI010000217.1:0-6111 GCA_035625045.1 Syntrophales bacterium
GTATTTGGATCATATCTCCCACCTGTAACAACGAATACGGTTCGGGCCGTGGAGAAGGAGATGATGTTTGATAGCGCTACAGTCGGTGAAGCTCCGAGGACAGATGATACCATTCGTCACCCTCTTCGCTCTTTTTCACTGACCAGGGGTTTCTTTTTGCGTAAACGATATCATAATAGAGGAAAATGTCAATTATTTTCTAGCGATTGGGAGAAGGGTCAAAAGTGATAGACGGTCAGGATCAAAGCCTATTGCGTCCGAGGGAAGAGAGGACCTTGAAGAAACTTTTTATCCATGGTAAAGATGATGGGTAGGGTCCTGTTTGAGTGAACGAAGGATTCTTCCTGGAATGGAAAGCAAGAACCTATCTTTGATTAATATCCGCACTATGGACTGAAAGAAAACTGAAGTGGATAAGCTCATGGAAGCTAAACGTTTGGTCGCACAAGGCTTGGCATGCGCTTTAATTTTTGTTTTCTCTGCTGCCCTCGGAGAAGACGCTCAATCACAAGCTAACCCCGGGAGGAATGCCTCCAAACATCCCGCTTCTAATTACACGCGTCAAGGGAATGAACAGATCCCCATTTCCTTCATTCATTTTTATGACTGGTTCATGGAAAAAACCTGGAAAGAAGATGAGTTCGTCGATCCCCTGGACTGGAAAGCACTGCATCTCCCCCAAGACGCGGCGAAGAACGTCGACGAAAATTTTTACTATCAGCAATTTCGCTACATCAAGGACATTGGCTTCGACGCCATTGCTTGGGAATACCATCCACGCCGAGGTATCCCGCCGACATATCCTTCACCAAAAGCGCTTGCCGCATTGCGTCGCTCAGCGCTAAAGCTCGCTCCGTTCTACGATTTAGAGATCGCCTTTAAGACGCGTCTTCATCCTAAAGAGCACCCACTGCCGCTCCTCTCCGACCCTGCGGCAATTAAGCCAAACCGGGAGACTGTCAATTTTATCCTCGAGGACTTAAAGCAGTTTTATGCCGTCGTTCCCCGCCAGCTATTGGCCACGGATCGCCAGGGTCGGGCCGTTATTTTCGTTTTTGGCTACGGCTTTGATGATTCCAATCCCCATCCGCAGGCCTGGCGATCTTTTGCCTCAAAGCTTGTTGAACAGGTTAAGAACGTGACTGGATTTCCGCCGATCTTTTACTGGACAAGCAAGAATTCACGATTTGCTGAACATCTTTTCCTCCATCATCGCGATGCTTTCGCGCCTTTTCACTTTGTCGTTGACACACCGCTCAGTCAATTCGGCCATGCGGCAGTTACCTGGAACTTTGGCTTTGATAACCTGGGGGTTCAGAAGCGGGATCAACTGCTTCGGGTAATCCGCCTTGACCCGCGCTATATTGAAGAGCCGGCCTGGCTTGCTGCGGCCATTCAACCCGAAGTGCTTTTTGTCTATGGCTGGAACGAGCCATTCGAAGGCTCGTTCCTATTTCCAAGCAAGAACTGGGGCGAGACCAAGGCGAAACTGGCGAAGTACTACCTCAAGAGGCTAAGAGCTAAGACCGACGCACGATTGCCAAAGACATTAGCGATCATAGACGATCTGGACGAACTTTCCACTTCACGAAAGGATGACTGGCATCTGACGATTCTCCGTGAAATCTTGCTTTATCCCTTGCGCCGTTTTGCCCCTCAAGCTGATGTGCGCACCACCGAAGAAGTAACCGCTGAGCTACTCGACAAATACGAGATCTTGATTGACCTAAGCTCAGCCAAGAACGAGAAGCTGGCTAACCTCATTTTATCCAAGCTCAGTTCGCACCGCACTTTGATCTTTGACCCCCTTGCCGGGGATGGCGGCAAATTGAGCATGCCATTTGTAAAGACCATGCGCAGGCTGAATTTAAACCGGCAGCTCACGGTCACGGCGTCTAATAAGCCATTTTTTGCGCGAGACGATGTTTCTGACCTTGAGCCTTGCGCCATCTGCTCTGTGGCAGCAAAGGCTAACGTACCGCGCGAAGTCAAACCAAGCGGCGAGATTCCCCTGGTTATCACCCGCTATGATGATGTGCTGGTTAATGCCTATCCTGGAAATGAAGACATCTGGAGTATTGCCTTTTCAAGGCTCTATGGGCGACCGATGAACCAAAGCATTCTTTACGGCGAGGGGCTATCTAGTCAGCGCCTTGAGATCGCTCCGGGGACCAAGAGCGTTACAAAAAATACGCTCCTTAAGAAATCCGTGAATATGCGCTGGCCAATACCTAATAGCTTTGACTGGTATAAGCTTCCCCAAGAGGTTAGCCCTGAATACTTTGACTTTATCTTTGGCATTGAGCGCTGAAACCCCGTTTGCCGTGCATCGCGAATAATCGCAAGGGGAAAAGGGATAAGAACTCGCTTTGGAGAACTTTAAGAAACAGTTTATCAAAGATATTACCCGTTTTCAAATCTAAACATATCCTTAAGAATGAGTTTGAAGTGCCCAGAGAAAATAGAATAATTAAACCTTTCAATTGAGTTTTTGTAGGCATTCAATGATAATTCCCGCAACAGGTTTTGGTTCTTTATAACCATATACAACTTTTCTGCGAGATCATCGATTGTATCAAATCTAAAACCATCAACACCGTCTTTAACAAGTTCTTTCAAGCCACCCTTATCTACAACTATAGGAACTAAACCTCTAATCTTAGCCTCTACAACCGAAATACCAAAATGTTCCATAAGATCAGGGAAATCTTCTTCAGACAAGCCATAACCGGTAGCATGAACATAAATTTTGCACTTTTCAAGCAGGGAGCTCTTATCATTTTCAGATAAATCTGTTAAAATTTTTATTTCGTATCCCTTGCTGGCTACTTTCAACTTCTCTACAAGATCAATATCTTTTTCAGAATATCTTCCTATTAAAACCAGTTTCCATCCATCTATTTTGTACCTTTGCTTTAGCATCTTGAATGCTTCAATAATTACATCCTGCCTCTTATTATGACCTTCCGTGAAAAATCTACCCACGCTCACTATGATGTTTTCTCTGCGATCAAAATCATTATAATTAGGGACGTTTTCCAATCCAAAAGGATATAACAGCTCTCCTTTACATTCCCACCGCTTGTTTATATGCTTTATTGTAAATTCAGAAATTCCTATCACCTTATGGTAATTAATAATAAAATCCTTATTTCTATAAACACGCGGGAACATACACAAATATAAACTTACCTTCGCTCGGGGAATAAACTCATCCATAAAACTATGATTAATAAATAAATCGCATTTCTTAGACATCCCTTTTAATTTGTGATGTAATAAGAGCCTGTGAAGTTTGTAAAGTGACCTGCATAATTTTCCTGGGGATTCCTCCGAACTATTTTCTAACCTCTCCATACTGGCTTGTACCCTTGTTTTAATCCTGTTTACACAAACTCTATTGGGAAGTTTAATGCTAAAAGCCTCCTCCAATTCGGCGGTAGAACGAACCTCCACTTTGCCCCACCTGGCTTTATCTTTATCAAAAGTCACAATATTAATTTTAGCATTGGTGAAAAGCTCACTTAGCGCTTTAGCTAAGAGAACAGCGGAAAACTCTCCTCCTCCAAGCGTGTCCAAATATCTATTATAGATGATAATGTTTTTCACACGGGAAGCATCTCTTTTTCTACCAGGTATTCTTTCTAAATATTTATATATAGAATTGTCGCTAACTTCTTTAATCAAAAACCTAATCCTCAGCCGGTTATTAATTAAATATGGAAGATTCTTTATCACAGACAATAATACCATCCCATGAATTTTCCTGTTAGTCCTCAAAATTATAATCTCTTTAAGTAGCTGTTTTAGATAACCTATAAAGACAGTTATTAAAAATTTCACACTTGAGTTTTTAATATGTAAAAAAAGCTTATTTCTAAATACATGAAAACTGAACAACGGACTCCATTCACCTGATGAAGCTGCATGGTGATGTGATACAGAAGGTTCTGGTAAATAAAGTATTCTATATCCCCCAAGCCTTGCTCTATAGCACAAGTCAGAATCCTCATAATATAAAAAGAATTTGTTATCAAATAGCCCTATATTATTCAGCACAACCCTCTTTATCAGCATATTTGCACCACATATTGAAAACACTTCTCTCTGATAATCATACTGCCACACATCCTCCTCTCTAAAACCAATATCTCCAGCGTCCCCCTTGTCTGTTAAATAACTACCCGCGTTATTAATTACTTTCTCTTTATCGGCGAACAAAAGTTTTGTTCCCAAAATTCCAATATCCTTATTGAGCTCTGCATATCCTATAAATTTACTTAACCAATCTTTGGGCACTAAGGTATCGTTATTGAGCAAGATAATGTATTTTCCCCGAGAAGCTTTGATGCCTATATTACATCCAGAACTAAAACCTACATTCCTTTCAGATTTCAGCATAGTTATATTCTCGTAAATGCCGAGTTCTTTAAGCAAAAGCCCATAGCTATAGTTTGTACTACCATTATCCACTACAAGCACCTCATACTTATTCCTGGGGTAATCGTTAGAAAGCAAACTTTTTACACAATCAACTGTTAATTTTTCATTTTCATAATTTACTATAATAACCGACGCCACGATATCATTTTGTTCCTCGGAGTTTTCGTTTTGTGTCTGCTTTGTCATTGGGGACAGAGAAGTTATTTTTTTTTTAAAAATACCCTTTGGATTTGTAATTAGCTTGAAAAGAATTTTCCCAAATAGTCTCCTTTTTGTATTTATTGGAAATATTTTGTTCCTGAGGCTGTAATAAATCCGGAGCGCTTTCCATCCATGCGAGTTATAGATATCGTTCAGTGTTGCCTGTTTCTCCCTTACCGCAGCCTCAAGATTAGTTAGATGGGCATCCTTATCCTTGACGGTAACTTCAAGATTAGATATATGCGATTCCTTTTCCCTGGCTGTGGCTTCAAGATTAGATATGCGCGATTCCTCTTCCCTGACTTTAGCTTCAAGATTAGATATACGCGATTCCTCTTCCGTTAGAGCTGCCTCAAGGTTTCTTATCTGCCCGCTCTTTTGATCTAAACTATTTCCAAGATTTCCGATATGCAGATCCTTTTCTTTCAAGGTCCTCTCAAGATCCGTTATATGAGAGTCTTTTTCTCTACTGTCGATTTCAAGGCTTCTTATCTGTCTGTCCTTCAGTTTGAAGAGGGTTTCAGAGATATCCACGAGATAGGAATTCCCAGTTATATCTTTTATATGGCCGTCCGATGAAACCGCGATGAGATATCGTGCCTCTTTTCTTTCATGTGGCACAAATAGAAAAGCCTTGTCACCCTTTTCTATTGTATAGTCTCTTGTAGCTACTGAGCTCCTAAAAAGCGGAAAAATGTTCGACGATGGAAAAACTTTCTGACCATAAATCAGCGTATTCTTAAAATGTTTCTTGAGGAGCGACTTGAACTCATCAAAAGAGAGCTCCTTTAAACGAAGGGGTTTTTCATAAGCAGTCTGGCCTGAAGATACATACTTGTTGGATGAAGAGACGATGAAAATCCCATCATCCTTAAGTAACCTTTTTACCTCCTTCATCAATTCATGACGTTCTTCTACCTGTTCTAAGGCTTCGAAGCAGACGATGACGTCGAAGGTCTTTTCTTCTTTAACAGGAACATCTATTAAAGGGCCTTTAATGAACTCAAGATTTTCTTTTATATAATTTGAAGAGGCGTACCTTATGTTGCGTTCATCTTTGTCAATGCATATAACTGATTCAGCATCTTCTGAGAGGATAAAACACCCATAACCTTTGCCACTTCCAAGAACGAGAACCTTTTTGTCTTTTATAAATTCCTTCGCAAATCTATACTGATGCAGACGTCCGTACTCCATAGTGCTGGAGGACAGCTGTTTAATTTCCACTTCTCTGGCCATAGCCTCTTCCACTTTTTTCTGTGCTTTCAGGATATGGGGATCGGTAGCAAGATGCGAATAACGCTCATGGATTAACTTCAAAGTGCGCAAAAAATCCGCACGCTTGATATTTGTTGCACTACTCATATCCTCACGTGTTCTGAACTCAGCAGTTGCAGCCTTAATGTGATAAAAATCATATTTTTGAGAAAGCCTGATACACATATCCCAATCTTCGTGTGTTTCAAG
>DASPQI010000218.1:0-12828 GCA_035625045.1 Syntrophales bacterium
TGTTATAATAACAAACAGGGAGGGGGAGCGCTGCAACGACTTCAACTCCCTTTTTTTATCCATTTTTCCCAGGTATGAAAAGTCTTTTAATGGTTCGAGGAGTCAAGGGTTCCTGGGTTCAAGTGATCGAGAATTTTTTTGAGTCTTTAAGGGAATGAAGTCTATGGTTTCAATAGAAAGTATAAGGCCGGAAGTATTTGCCTTCCGGCCTTTTGGTGTTATTTTTCTTCCTCTTCGTTCTCTTCATCGTACCGTAGTGCAGCTTCCTGCGCTTCTGCGGGAACTTCTGCAGCGATAGACCTTGCGATTCCTTTTGACAGCAACGCGGATATTAAGAAGAGAAGAACGATTGAAATGATAATAATCAGGACGATGGTCGTAGTCCATGCCTTAACTTCCTTTTCTATGTTCTTAGAAGCCGCGGCAGCCATTTCATTGAACTTTTCCACGTTCACACCCATTGCGATCCACCCAAATCCACCCGGTTTGGGATAGTCAGCTGAGTAGAACTTAATGGGTGCATAGGCCACGAATTTCGTCTGACCAGCAAACTTGTACATTTTAATACCGGTGTTCCCAGCAGCAGCATCCTTCGCAACCTCCGGCATACCAGGATCCATAAATCCCAGGAGGCCGATGTTCAGTACCTCTTCTCCCTTTTTGGTCATTGTTTCTACACCTTTTTCGGTGAGAGGAGGAACGGGTGTTCCGTCACCATACAAACCCTCTATATGGTAATCATTAGGATGCGCGATGACGAACCCTTTGTTATCAACCATGTAGGCATAGTTTCCTGTTGATGCATCTGCCCTGAAAACATTGCCTGACTGGGTTGGTATAATATGATCGGTAAACTCGGCAATATGCCGAAAATCAAGGGCAAGACTAAGAACCCCTGAAAACCCTTCTTGTCCAAAAACCGGCGTGGCTATGCGAATAATCCCGGTAAAACGTTTTCCTTTTTCGAACTCCGCTTTATTCACATACCAACCAGTAACGTGGGACATATATACTTCACTCTTATTCAGTTTCTTTGCCCTGTTAAAGTAGTCCTCGGTTTTGTACCTTGTATTGGCCGGGTTACTTACATTTACCAAGTTAGATTTCGGAGCTACTTTACCGTCTACAATTTTTAGCAACTCATTTCCATTCCTATCGGTCAGTGACATTTCCGAATAGAGCGGGGCAAAGACCTGTTGGATTTTATCATCCGCTTTTACCCAGATTGCTTTTTTGTTTTCATCAACAAATTGCTTGTAGGTAGATTCGGTCGCCGGGATGATGGTTGCAATCAACAAATCCTTCTTTCTTTCTGTGAGAAAACTGGCAACTTCGTCTGCCGTATTAATGGCACGTATCTTGATTTCTTCCTGAGATGTCTGATCGAGAACATTGATTGCTCGCTCTTTCGCTGTAATCCCTATTTTAAAAATGCCGTTGGCAATCAGAATAGCCATCAGTGAAAAGGGGATTACGATAAGCAGGAAGAATACTCTCGCTACTGTAAAAAGCTGCTTATCTTTTTTATTTTCTGGCATTGCCTTTCTCCCCCTAACTTTTGTCAGATTTAAAGTTAATTGTTTTCAAATGAATTAACCTAAAAAATAACGCATAAAGGGGTTTGCAAACAGAAGAACAAGCGAAATAACCAGAGCATAAATGGCGATTGATTCCGCCATGGCCATACCGATCAGCATGGTCATCATGATTTTACCCTGAACCCCGGGGTTCCTTCCTACAGCCTGACATGCGCCGTTAGTCGCGGTACCGATTCCCAACCCGGCTCCAACAGCACCAATACCCATAGCTAAACCTGCCCCTAACATAGCACCAATGGCGAAGAGAACCTTTGTGTATGATTCACCTGCCGGAATTGCTTCTGCGGCCCATGCAAACTGTGAAGACAATAATAGAGCAGCCATTGTTGAAAATAGAGTTAATAAAGTTTTCCCGGTTTTCCGTAACATTTTCTTTCTCCTTTCCTAATAAAGTTTGATATTAACATTTCATGCCCACATAACATAAAAACATACTTATGGGAACAGTAAATGTATAAAACGGCGCAATTAAGTGCAACAGACATGCCACTCACACAGTATTTAATATGGGGCCGAGCTAACATAATGCAACTACTTTATTATTTTTTTATCTGATAAATAAAAAATTCTATTTTCATAGATCTTCTATTTAACGTTTTGTTCAATTGTTCGTTTCACTTGAACGAAAAGTGCAATGAGAGGCATGTTTATAGATTTATGATATGATTGTGATCATAAAGAAGATTCACGTAATCTTTGTAATACAATTTTTAGATTAATTCGCGCGTAATTTATATATTTTTATTGAAAATTTAGAGTCAGACCGGTAGTATCGTAACGACAATTACAACTATTAGAGGTCTAATATGCAGGAAATATTAACCGCAGTAACATATTTAGTCGTGTGGCTGATATGCGAGCGGGTAATCGAGATTGAAAGTGGATTTCTCAAGCTTATTATCTCCGTCGGTGCAGCAGTTGGAGTTTACATTTTGATCGCGGTAAGAGAGCATAGAGCAGGAAAATCCGAAGAGGCAGATGATACACAGGGACCATCAATAATAAAATTCATAAAGAATAACATCAGATTTCCCATTTGGCTCAATACGGTCGTAGTCATAGTCATGATTATTCTTTTCTCCGTGATGATTAATCATGCAAGGGAGAAAGAAGCGGCAGAGCAATATGGGAAACAATATATGGCTGTCGCCAAAGGAACGGCCGCAGGTATTGATGATCTTTTTGATAGTGTAGAAAAGAGCTTGATTATACTTTCCCGTCAAAATCAGGGAAAGACACAATTAAACATGCGAATGATATATGACGATTTGGACGGAAAGGTAGAATTTATAGCCAGAAAGGATGACTCAGGTAAGCTGATTGAGACATATCCAAAGACTTTTAGCGATGACATCCTGAAAAAAATATCAGAAAATCCGTCTTTAATCAGACTGATCCAGGATGTAAAAAAAACAGGCAAACCATCAGTGAGTGACCTTATTTCCTTTGATTATACCGCGAGTAATGGATCAGAAAAAAAATACAGAATGGTTATTATTGGTGTCCCAGAGTTTAATGCAAACAGCAAGTATTCCGGTATATTATATTCCGCACTATCCCTCTCTTCCATCGTTGAACGATATATCAAGCTTACCAAGGATGAGCTCCCATGTGATGCGATAATCGCCGATGAAAAAGGAACCTTGCTGTTCCATCCTCGAAACGAACTGGCCGGCACCGATATAAGTACAATTGAACACATCAAACCAAAGCAAGTTACATCTTTGAAAGACGGAATGCTAAAGGACAAAGCAGGATATGGTGAGTACGAGCTACTTGAAGAAAAGGGAAAATTTGAAAAGAATATAGTTGCCTATGCTCCGATCGACCTGGACGGCCGAAAATGGTTCATAGCCGTCACTACCCCCTACAATGTCGCGATTTCACACATGCAAAAGACATTCTACATAGTCATGTTGGAAGCCTTGGTGCTTATCGCTACCGTCATTATCGGGAGTTCGCTTATTTTTTATGCAGGGAAGAAGCGTCTTATCCTTGAGGAAGAACTGAAACACCTCAGGGAAGAAGATAAATTGAAGGAGCAACTTACAAGAGAAAAGAAAACTATGGAAGGGATCATAGAGGGTTCACCAATTCCGACGTTTGTCATTGACAGAGAGCACAAGATTATATTCTGGAACCATGCCTGCAAGGAACTGACGGGGTTAGACGTCAAAGATATGATCGGTACTGATGGTCAGTATAAGCCTTTCTACTCCAGCAAAAGACCAGTTATAGCGGATCTAATCGTCGACAATAACATCGAGGAACTTAACAAATATTATGAGAAAAAAAGTATGCATAAGTCAACCATAGTAGAGGGTGCATATGAAGCGAGTGATTATTTTGAGAACCTGGGAGGCAAAGGCAGATACCTCTATTTTTTAGCCGCTCCTATATATAATGAGAAAGGGGAGATTATTGCGGCTATCGAAACGCTCCAGGATGTGACGAAAGAAGAGCAAATGACGAGAAATATGAAAGAGTATGCAGAAAGTCTTTCTAACGAGATATACGAGTTGATCAGATTGCGCACGGATATAGAAGAACTGTACAATTACCTCCAATCTATACTGGATAGCTCTCCTGATAGAATATTTGCCCTTAGTCCGGACGGCATAGTCAATTACGTGAGCCATAGTTCTGAAGCAGATAATGGGTCGACGCCCCGGCAGATGGAGGGCAGCCATTTTACAGAATTCATTGTTCCTGAATATAGGGAATTTATGCTGGATAAATGGGAAGAGATAAAGAAAGGCATACATAAGCCCTTTGAGATTGAGGTGACGGCAAAGGACGGCTCGAAGCGAAATTTATTAATCACCTCCGGTGCAATAAAAGGAACCGACAGGTATCTCTTAGTTCAAAGAGATATAACGGAATTTAAAAATCTCGAGAAAAAATTTTATGAAAGCCAGAAACTTGCCGCTGTAGGCCAGCTGTCGGCAGGTATTGCTCATGAAGTAAGGAACCCTCTTTCATCTATAAAGATGAGCCTTAGAATTCTCGAAAAACGATTGAATCCCATAGGCAATGATTTAAGACGTTTCAGGATCGCAGAGAAAGAAGTTGAGCATCTGGAGAAGATAGTCAATGATATCTTAATTTATGCGAAGCCAGCGGAACCGGAAGTGAGGCCGGCAGATATCAGCTCTTTTCTTGAAAGTTCACTAATGATGGTTGAAAAAGAACTATCTGAAAAAAAGATAGACGTTCAATTTCATAACGATCCCGGGATTCCTCCGATAAATCTTGATTCTGCAATGCTCAAGCAGGCATTTTTGAATATATATCTCAATGCCATTGATGCAATGGAAAGTGGAGGAAGGCTCCAGATAAGAACGAAGGTTGTCGGGAATGGACACAGGCACGTTTTGATTGAAATAGAGGATAATGGTTATGGGATTGAGGAAGAAGATATGCCCCACCTGTTCAATCCATTCTTCACGAGAAAAAAATATGGTACAGGTCTGGGATTGACACAGGTTAAGAAATTTATAGATTTGCACCACGGTAACATAGAAATACTCAGCAAAAAAGGCGCGGGAACAAGAGTAATAGTGACTTTACCTTTAGAAGTGGATAATGTGAGTTCCGAAACACCTGTCAATGACACTGAAGGATAAATGCATGGCGAAGATTCTCATAATTGATGATGACAGTTCTATCTGCGAAACTATCGACCTTTATCTAACTGAAGAGGGACATAAGGTATACACGGCTATGACCGGAACTGATGGGTTAAACAAGTTTGTGGAAACATCGCCCGACGTTGTTATTCTCGACATACGGCTTCCCGATATTGATGGGTTTACCGTACTTGAAGATTTGCAAGAGGATGATGAAAATGTCAAGGTAATCATGATTACGGCGCACCATGACATGGACACAACGATTAATGCCATGAAGGCGGGCGCCTTTGACTACATCCGCAAACCGATTAATATCGACGAGTTGGATATAGCGATCCGCAAGGTACTGAAATCCACTGAAATGGAGAAGAAAATAGATGGTCTCCTTATGGAACCCTCCCGGCAGTTCAAAGTTGGGGATATTGTCGGTATAAGCAAGGATATGAGTGAGATATTCAAGACCATTGGTATAGTTTCCCAGAGCAAAACAACTGTACTTATACAAGGCGAAAGCGGAACGGGAAAAGAGCTTATCGCCAAGGTTATACATAACAATACATCGCCAAATGAACCGTATATCGCAGTCAATTGCTCCGCCATTGTGGAGACCCTTCTTGAATCTGAACTCTTCGGGCACGAGAAAGGCTCCTTCACAGGTGCGTTTGCCAGGAAGTTAGGAAAGTTTGAACTTGCACGCTACGGTACGGTCTTTCTTGATGAGATTAGTGAAATGTCCATCAACCTGCAGGCCAAGCTTTTGAGGATACTTCAGGAGATGGAATTCGAAAGGGTCGGCGGTAAAGACAGGGTAAAGGTAAATGCAAGAATTATAACAGCAACTAATAAAGACCTCAGAACCCTTGTGAAGGAAGGGAAATTCCGTGATGATCTTTTTTACCGCCTTAATATTGTCTCCATTAATATCCCCCCCCTCAGGGAGAGACGGGAAGACATCCCTCTCCTTGTCGACTACCTAATTACTAAAATTAACCGCGATCTTCACAAGCGGATATTAGGCGTGTCTGACGAGTTAATGGATATCTTTCTCAAATACAGCTGGCCTGGGAATGTCAGAGAATTGGAAAATCTTCTTGTCAGGGCCGTTGTAGTGGCCAAAGGACAGATCATTGGGAGAAGTGATTTCCCCGAGTTGCTGGAGGACCTAGAGAAAAAGTGCGTACCGGAAGAAGAAAAAAAGGGAAATGACTTCATAGAAGAGGGAAGATTATTGACGCTTGACGAGGTAGAAGACAGATATATCCGGAAAATTATAAAGATGAGCGGCAACAAGACTAAGGGAGAAATATGCGAGATACTAGGTATCTCACGCCCTACCTTTGAAAGGAAGCTGGAAAAATACGGAATTACCCTTGCTGAAGTTGACTGATGGATATCTCGCGAAATGTCGCTTCGAATTGTTACCCGGGTAAAAAAGGGTTATGAAAGTAGTATCAGCAGAATTTATCAAATCTGCTACCAAACCTTCCCAATATCCTGAAGGAAAACTTCCCGAGGTTGCCTTTGTCGGAAGATCCAACGTGGGTAAATCTTCTCTCATCAATGCTATGACTCTCAGAAAAAACCTGGCACGGACAAGTAGTACGCCCGGTTGCACCAGGCTTATAAATTTTTTCAAAGTGAACGATCAGATTTCTCTTGCTGATCTACCAGGGTACGGTTATGCAAAGGTCCCTGTAACTTCGAGAAGGACATGGCAACCGATGATCGAGACATACTTCAAAAAAAGAAAGTCTTTGAAAGCTGTTATCCTTATCCTTGATGTGAGAAGATGCCCGTCCGAGAAGGACACGGATCTCATCCATTGGCTCCGTAAAAACAAAATTCTTCCTGTGATCATTCTTACAAAAACAGACAAGATTTCTAAAAGCCAGGCAAAGTTGCGTCAGCATCAAATAAAAGAAATCCTAGAATTGACCACGAATCCGATCCTTTTCTCCGCCCGGACGGGGGAAGGAAAAGACGCCATCTGGGGAGCAATACAGAATTCACTGGCCGCTGAGAACTCACATTTCATTCAATAGGATTTAATGTTTCTTTAAAATACCCCATCATTTTCAGGTTCGGAAACTCGATCCTCTAATCCGCCACCAACATAATATCTCAGCATAATCAATATGTTGCCGATATGCCATGCCGGCATTGGACCAACTGGCATGAATATTTCATTAGGGTCTAGACTAGCTGAGCGGATTATTTCTCAGCAGTTTAAGAACCACCTGATAGATATTTTGGTTCCGATAGTTAAATCGGAACTCACACTCTTTGAGATGAATATAGAAGGTTGATCTTGGTATGCCATGGAACTTCACTAGTCTCCGTTTTGAGTATGACCAGAAAGATTCAATGCCGTTAATATGCCGCTTGCCATTCGCAAACTGGTCCTTTCCATGATGGATACGATAATGCTTTTTGTATCCCAAGTCAACCAGGCCACCATAACCGCGCCAGGCATCAGAGTGAATGACACTGTCAGGATCTACTTTGCCGCGGATAATGGCCTGCAGGGTCTTTCGGGCACAATCGGGAACGATCTCTGTATAAACATTACCTCCACGTTGAAGGATGCCAAATACAGGGGTTTTACCGTAAGCACCGCGGCCACGCTTTCCTTTAATGCGCTTGGCCCCGAAGTACGACTCGTCTACTTCGACTTCTCCGTAAAAAGGAGACGACTGCTCGCAGAATTCGGCGATCCTTTTTCTGATCAAGAGCAAGTAACGGTTAACTGTATTTCGGTTTAACCCGGTTAAGAAACCTATTTTGTGAGCGTCCAGATCGAGAGAAAACTACCTGATAAATTCTCTAAATTTGGCCTCAGAAATTCTTGAACGTTTTATGTACTTGTTACTTATTGTCATGACTAGCTTTTTAGCACATTTGTCAGTGCTCAACTAGTCTAGACCCTTAATTATTATCTGACTTAATTGGAATAAAAAAGGAGTTAACCTTGGTGGTCAACCCCTCTAATTTTGGCGGGGCCGATGGGACTTGAACCCACGCCCTCCGGCGTGACAGGCCGGCGTTATAACCATCTTAACTACGACCCCGAAATATTGAAAATAACAAACAGCAAATTTCTTACTTCTCAAAGAGGAATATGTAAATGTATTAAGGTATTCACCTCTTTTTGGCTATGGTAGGCGGAACAGGACTCGAACCTGTGACTTCCACGGTGTAAGCGTGGCGCTCTTCCAACTGAGCTACCCGCCTTTGTTAATTTTTTAACAACTGTATTTATTGTTGTCAAGCAATAAATAAGCCTGTCGATATTTAACAGAGCTATTTTCCAAAGGACGGACTGCACCGCTCACTGGAATAGACGGAATGTGTATCGATGCCTCTTCTTCAAATTCTTCATGCTCTTTTAGATCAAGACCAAGCGCCACTTTTAAAACTTCATCCATATGTTCTACAAAGACTATGTCAAGGGCCTTTAAGACATTAGCTGGAACGTCTGCGAGATCTTTTTCGTTATCTTTGGGAATAATTACTGTCTTAATATTACCGCGGTGCGCTGCAAGCAGCTTCTCTTTCAATCCTCCGATAGGTAATACCCTGCCTCTTAATGTAATTTCGCCGGTCATAGCAAGATCACCGCGAACCGGCCTCTTCATGAAAGCGGAAGCTATTGACGTTGCCACTGCAATTCCTGCAGAAGGCCCGTCTTTTGGTATAGCACCTTCCGGTACATGCACATGGACATCAGTTTCTTTATAAAAATTTAAGTCCAAACCGAACTTTTCAGCTCTTGCACGAACATACGTAAGAGCTGCTTGGACGGATTCCTGCATCACATCACCAAGCTTGCCGGTCATGACCATCTTTCCGGTACCTTTCATAAGAGAAGATTCTATCGCAAGAAGTTCCCCCCCCACTTCTGTCCAAGCCAAGCCAATACACAAACCTATTTCGTCTTTACCTTCAATCTCTCCATGCCTAAATTTTTGAACACCTAAATATTTAGGTATAGCCTTTGAGTTGATCCGGACATGATTATTTGCGCCGTCTGTTGCAATCTTCTTGGCAACTTTTCGACATATCGATGCGATCTCCCTTTCAAGGTTTCTGACCCCAGCCTCCCTTGTATACTGTCTGATTATAGCCAATAAGGCTCCGTCAGTAAAAAATATATTGTCCTTTGTAAGACCATTTGCTTCCATTTCTTTAGCAACAAGGAATTTTTTAGCTATGCTCAGCTTTTCCGGCTCAGTATATCCAGCAAGGCGTATTACTTCCATCCTATCCTGCAAAGCTGCGGGGATTGTTTGAAGAATATTGGCTGTCGTTATAAACATCACATCAGAGAGGTCATAATCTACCTCTAAATAGTTATCGTTAAATGCATTATTTTGTTCCGGATCCAGTACTTCAAGAAGAGCGGCTGATGGATCTCCACGGAAATCAGAACTCAATTTATCTACTTCATCAAGACAAAACACAGGGTTATTTGACCCTGCCTTTTTCACCAATTGAATGATCTTACCTGGTAATGCTCCTATGTAGGTTCTCCTGTGTCCTCTAATTTCAGCCTCGTCTCTTACACCACCAAGAGAAAGTCTCACGAATTTTCTGTTTGTTGCCCGGGCTACAGATTTTGCTACTGAAGTCTTTCCAACCCCTGGAGGACCCACAAAGCAAAGTATCGGTCCTTTATTTTTTTTCACAAGGGATTGAACGGCAAGGTATTCAAGAATCCTTTCCTTGACTTGTTTCAGGCCATAGTGATCTTCTTCTAATATTGTTTCGGATTCCTTAAGGCTATGTTTATTCTCAGTTTTATCAGACCATGGCATATCCAGCAACCAGTCAATATAATTTCTTACTACCGTCGCTTCAGCAGACATGGGGGCCATCATCTGTAACTTCTTAATTTCATGTTTGACCTTTTTATATGCCTCTTCCGATAACTTTTTCTGTTTTAGCCTCTTTTCCAATTCAGCTATTTCATTTCTGAATTCATCCTTTTCGCCCATCTCCTTCTGGATGGCACGCATTTGCTCATTCAGGTAATAATCTTTTTGGGTCTTTTCCATTTGTTTTTTGACCCTTCGCTTTATCTTTTCCTCGACCTCCATGATCTCAATCTCTCCGAGCATAAGTTCGTAGACCGCTTCAAGCCTATCATTAACATTGAATATCTCTAACAATTTTTGCTTTTCCTCAAGCTTGAGGCTTATATGAGATGCGACAACATCGGCTAATTTTGAAGAGCTATCTATAGATGCTATTGTATTGACCATCTCCATATGAACTTTTTTACTTAATTTTGCATAAGTTTCAAATGATTCTCTTATGTTTCTTATTAGAGCTTCAGACTTTACCTGATTTTTATCATCTACATCCTGAATCTCTTCAACGCTCACCATAAAAAAATCTTCATTTGGTATATATTCTTTAATTATTCCTCTCTTTTTTCCTTCAACAAGTACTTTAACAGTTCCATCGGGCAATCTTAAAAGTTGTATAATTACTCCTATAGCTCCCACTTTGTATATGTCGTTTTCCGTTGGTTCATCTTTCTGGGCACTTTTCTGAGCCACCATGAATATACCTTTTTCACTTTTCATTGCTGATTCGAGTGCGGCGATAGATCTTTCCCTGCCAACAAATAGTGGTACAATCATATGCGGAAATACGACAACATCCCTCAATGGCAGTAGAGGAATTGTTATTGTCGTACGCTCATTATCTTTATTTTTTAAAAAATCGAACATATCTTTATTTCCCATAACCCAAATTTCCCGTCTATGCAGTTTCGGATTTTGTTTCAAAAATCAATATTGGTTTTTCTTTATTCATAACAACGTCTTCGGTGATTACACACTCTCTAACATCGTTTCGTGATGGTAATTCATACATAATATCAAGCATCGTATTTTCTAATATCGATCGGAGTCCCCGCGCACCTGACTTTCTTTCAACTGATAGTTTAGCTATCGCCCTAAGAGCTCCATCCGTGAATTTCAGTTTAACGTTCTCAAGCTCGAATATCACTTTATATTGTTTTGTAATTGCATCTTTAGGTTCAATTAAAATTCTAACCAGTTCATCCTGATTCAATTCATTTAACGTGGCAATTACCGGCAATCTGCCGATGAACTCTGGAATCATACCAAACTTCAGCAGATCTTCAGGTTGGACATCCGATAAAAGATTACCAATCTTTTTATACCGCTTACTTTTAATATCTGCACCAAACCCCATCGTTGATGCACTCAGTCTTTTAGATATAATGTCCTCAAGATCATTAAATGCTCCACCGCAAATGAATAAGATATTTGTTGTGTCCACCTGGATAAATTCCTGCTGTGGATGCTTTCTGCCTCCCTTCGGCGGCACATTCGCCATCGTTCCCTCTATAATCTTCAAGAGAGCTTGTTGAACACCTTCACCTGAAACATCCCTTGTTATTGAAGGATTGCCTGATTTCTTGGCTATCTTATCAATTTCATCAATATACACAATACCCTTGGAAGCCCGCTCGACATCGTAATCGGCATTCTGTAGCAGACTAAGTATTATGTTTTCCACATCTTCTCCCACATATCCCGCCTCTGTCAGTGTTGTAGCATCCGCGATTGTAAATGGCACGTTAAGCATTTTAGCAAGTGTTTTCGCAAGAAGTGTTTTCCCCGATCCTGTGGGTCCAATTAATAAGATATTGCTTTTTTGTATTTCAACCCCATTCATATCTACATTCGAGAACAGACGCCTGTAGTGATTATAAACAGCTACCGAAAGAACCCTTTTAGGCCTCTCCTGCCCGATTACATATTGATCCAGAAATTTTTTAATATTCCTCGGTTCTGGTATTCCCTTCTGAAATTCGTCATTAACGGAAGTTTCACATTCTTCCTCTACAATGCACCTGCAAAGTTCGATGCATTCATCACAAATATATGCAGCCGGCCCGGCAACTAATTTTCTCACCTCGTTCTGATTCTTTCCACAAAATGAACAGAACAAAATACCTTGAGAACTCTGGCTGTCCTTGTTCCTTCTTACCATTGGAAATACCCCTTTTTTATATAGTCCTACTGACGTTTTACGATTATATCATCAATGATACCATATTCTCTCGCCTGCTCACAAGTCATATAGTAGTCCCTCTCCGTATCCATCTGGATCTTTGACAGTGGTTGACCTGTCAGATTAGCGAGAATAAGATTTAATTCTTCTTTCATTCGTAAAATTTCTCTTGCCTGAATATCTATGTCAGTCGCCTGACCGTAAAATCCACCAAGAGGCTGATGTATTAATATTCTTGAATGAGGAAGGGCCGACCTTTTACTCTTTTCACCCGCAGCAAGTAACAACGCCCCCATACTTGCCGCTTGACCCATGCATACGGTACAGACTGCAGGCTTAATATACTGCATGGTATCGTAGATTGCCATTCCCGAGCTTACATTACCGCCGGGTGAGTTCAGGTAGAAAAAAATCTCCTTATCCGGATCTTCTGATTCCAGATACAACATCTGGGCTATGATGAGATTAGCAATATCATCATCAATTGCCGTCCCTAAAAAGATTATCCTATCTTTTAGGAGCCTTGAATAAATATCAAAGGCCCTCTC
>DASPQI010000219.1:0-4091 GCA_035625045.1 Syntrophales bacterium
ACTTAAGATGTATATTATTTAATTTCCAAAATGCAACATTTTGCTGCTTAGAGATTTCACCGCCAGATGCGTTAAATCACCACCGAGTATCCAAAAAAAATAATCGATTCCCCTGTTAGAGAATGTTATTTTTGGGGATTCTTATGAGTTGAAACTCATGAATAAAAAATGGGGTCCGTCATTTTTATAATTAAATATTTAAAATAACATTCAGCTGGTCATTTGAATTTTTTATTGGGTCTTCCGATTAAGTGGTTGATTTCGAGTTTTCGTGAAGTAATATGACAGTTTTAAAAATTGGAATAACTGGTTGGTCTGGGATAAAACTCGCCACACTTCTGCGTGGACTATTATTTTTGCCGCTTCATGAATTCCTCAGGCGTCAACGCTTTCATAATAAGCAGATCTTTGAAATGCGCTGAATCCCAGCTTATAAACAATGCTCGCTCCGTCAAGGAACTATTGACCAGATGTGCTATTACTGCATCACCAAGGCTTGATTTTCTCTTCAGTAGTTCCATAATATCTTTTATCGTAGAAGAGGGGAATTGGATATCCTGACTATGCGATGGAAGAATGTCCACCCTGAATTTTTCTGGTAGGTAATAGAACAATTCCTGCAGTTGCCGGCTGTTTAAATTAAAGGACAGGATACCGCATACCTCCAGAAGGTTAATGATACTTGTAACACCGTTCCCAGACTTCCCAATAAAATTCAAAAAAGCCTTATTTGTGTTGAAATTAGCGTCATGTGTATATCTTAGATCAATAATAAAAACATTAGAATCAATAAAGATTATGTTCTTCTTCTTGTCCAAGACATCGCCTCCTTTGCGCTCGCAAATCTCGGAGTGGTTTTTCGAAGAGCGGCCCTTATGTCATTCCACGCCTCATCAATATTTCTAAGAGATGACTTCCCTAGTGTGTCTTCTGTTGCGGGGGAGATCAGAGCAAAAGGTTTGCCTCGCAGAGTGACCACCACCCTTTCTCCTTTTAAAACCGTTCTCATCGCTTCACCTGTTTTATTCTTAAGGTCTCTCGCAGTCATTGTTTTCATGAGCCCTCCTATTGTAGCTACTTAATCTATACAATAGCTATATTATAGCTTACATGTGGTCTCGATACAAGTGCTTAATTTCGCCATGCGTCAACCCACAGGTCAAATTTAAAATAAATAAAATATATGCTCTATCAACCACTAAATCCGAATACCCAATTTTTTAAAATAGACGCCGCTTTTTTCCCCGAAGTTGACATAGAGGGACAGTATGGGAAAGTTATAAATTGAGTATGAGCGGGGAAAAAGCAACATCCCGCCAGCAGGGCAATTCAAAGCGGCCCGGAAGCTACTTGTGTATTTTTTTCCTTGAATCTTAATTTCATTTATCGTATCATTGCGGAACAATGTCAGTTGGCGAGTTTTTAACGCTCATGTTCCTTAGGTGACCGTATTCCCGCCCTGGCATAAGAGACTGATACGATTTTTCTCAGAAAAAAAATAATAATATCCCTTTTCCAGATCACTCCCTCTGGATGTCCCTTTTCATGAGTAATGCGGGTTCCTGAGACCAATTGATTAAAAAAAACGATACTATTCTGCCGCGCGGGGATTAAATAACCACTTGACATCAATTAATCATTTGGTGAAAATATTTTTTATGAATGGTCCCAAAGAATAGGTAAGCCTCCCTAGATCTCTAAAAGGTCAAAGTTTCGCTCATCACGTCTGGACAACATCATGGTAACTATCACTATGAAAAAAACATTATTTGTTCTACTTTTGACAGTTCTGTTTTCCTGCAGGCTCCCCTTCTCTCACGGACGGGCTGAAGCGGCGGAGGGGTGTGTAACTGCTAATTGCCACGCGACCATGTTAAAAACGAAAAATATTCATCCGGTCGCGGAGCCCTGCGACACCTGTCATCAGTCCATCTCTTCACCGCATCCTCAAGCAAAGGTAAAGACTTTCAAACTCACTGAAGAAGTACCGGGCCTGTGTTTTCAATGCCATCCTCGCTTCGGCACCATGAAACACATACATCCACCGGTAAAAGACGGAATGTGCACGACCTGCCATAATCCACACGATTCGGCAGAGCCGAAGCTCCTTACTCAGCCCCTCAAAGACCTCTGCACCTCCTGCCACCCCGACAAGATAGACTTCAAGTACGTTCACGGCCCTGTGGCAACGGGAGACTGCACGACATGCCACAATCCTCATGAGTCTGGAAATGAACGCTTGATCGTTAAAGCCGTTCCGGACCTATGCTTCATGTGTCACTTGGACGTGCAGGAGGAAATGAAGAAAAAATTCATCCACCCGGCGCTGCAGCTTGGCTGTACCTCATGCCATAATCCACACGGTTCCTCAGTGAAAAAGTTTTTTGCTTCAGAAGGTCCCGATCTTTGTTTCCAATGCCATTCCAACATTAAGGACAAACTGAAATCGGCAAAGATCGTGCACGCTCCCATAAAAACGGCGCGCGCATGCACGACATGTCATGCTCCTCACTCGAGCGATGCGCCAAAACTCCTTCCGAAATTCGGCAAGGACCTCTGCCTCGGCTGCCACAAGGATTTAATCAAGAGATCGCAGACCGTTCTTCACGGTCCCATTAAAGACGGCGTGTGCACCCCATGCCACGACCCGCATGGGTCACCGAATGATCGGCTTCTGATCAAACCGTACTCCACGGATTTCTACGTATCTTATAATGACACGGCATTTCCACTTTGTTTAAGCTGTCATAGTCGTGACCTGCTGAGGTTTCCGACGACATCGTATGCTACAGGATTCAGGGACGGAGAACGAAACCTGCACTATTTGCATATCAACAGACAAGACCGCGGAAAAAGCTGCCGGGTCTGCCACGTCATTCATGCCGGAACGAACCCCAAATTGATAGCGGACAAGGTGCCGTTCGGGAAATGGGAACTCCCCTTGAAATTCGTAAAAACTGAGACTGGCGGCCAATGCTCACCAGGCTGTCATCAACCATTTTCCTATGACAGAAAACATCCTGTCAAAAAAATGGAGCCGCAAAAAAAGGTGGATAAAACAAAGAATCAATAAGTCTGAAGCAAACAACCATTCCACGGAACATCAGAAAACACCGATGATGAATGTTTTTCATAATTCATAGAAATGCCATGGTGGTACCTTTGGTGAAGGAAAGCTCCCGAAGAACACTTGACCACCATACATGCTAGACCAGGACGGCACTGCGGGGGTCCTGCTGACGCACGTAAGGTTTACAACCCCGGTGAATGATTTAGTTCGAGAACAGGGATACGCCTAAAAAGACGTTTTGATGCGAAGCGTAGTATCACAAAATAGACGGCAAATTTAAATGAGGCTTATCTTACCGTTGTAGAAATCGCTCTCAAAATCCTTTTAAAACAGCTTTATGGCAAAGAGTATCCTGCTGTTTGCTGGTGATATACCACTGGTGACCGTAGGGATCTTCTGTCATATTTTCTCGGAATGTGGCACAACCCGTACGGACATTTTCATAGTCCCGGCAGTTTTAACAGTATCCTGGTCAACAGTGCATTTATATTATTCTCCTTAAACCTGCTGCTCAGCATCGGTCATCTTCCTCGCTGTCGTTTATTCCCACCAAATGGCCTTTACACTTTACAAACTCGTCATGCATACGAACAAAATCGCAACCGGCTTGCTTTTAGAACCGGTAAAACCGAGAACCACAGATGTTTTGCATTTGCTCACTGATGAGCTGAACAACCTCTCGGACCACTCTCGAAGCGTTCTCTTACCTCTAGAAGCAAAAACTCGAGAATTACAGGGGGCCAGGGACGAATTTGAAAGCAGGGACCTAAGGTACTCAGTCCTGGCCCGGCCAGCAAAATCCCTGCCAGGATAGAATATGGGAGGCGGCTACTTAATCATATTAAACTATGAGGCATGAGAAGGTGCCTTCAATTATGATACTTATCGTAGCTCTCCTGGATCAGGTAGTCATCGGCTTATAAAGCCAGTCATGCAGATTCAAAGAGTGTTCTTCGTGTCACCTCACGCCGAACACCTCAGGCTCGGCCTTCGCTATCCGCTACTTGCCCCTGCTGATTCC
>DASPQI010000220.1:0-8562 GCA_035625045.1 Syntrophales bacterium
CCTTGCCCCCGGCCATTATGACTGCATACATAGGATAATTCCTCTCCTTTTCTTCTTTCTATCAAACGTGTCAAACGTACCAAAAGAAATGGCGATTATCAACGCAATTCTATGTCCGGATAACCCATTCTGGATCCCAGATAGCAAAGAAAATTTTTGCCTATCTTCTGATCACGGTTGCATTTTAAGGAATAAGCCTGTACATTGCCACAAATAAAAAATATTTTTTTATATGAGTGATAAATATCCCAGAATAATCCTCAAGCCTGGACGAGATGCCTCACTGCTTAAGGGCCATCCCTGGATATTTTCCGGGGCGGTTGCATCAGTGGATGGGCAACCGGAGCCCGGCGACATTGCTGTTGCGGTGACGCATCAAGGAAGTCCCTTGGCCCTCGGCTTTTACAACCCCGTCTCTGATATTTCATTCAGACTATTGACCACCGATACAGTGACATTAATAAATCAACTCTTCTGGCAAAAGCGCATTCAGGCAGCTATGGCCCTAAGAGAAAAAGTGGTACCGGAGGGAACGACGGCCTATCGCCTGATCAATGCGGAAGGCGACTTCATGCCGGGATTGGTCGTTGACAGATATGACAATCATTTAGTCATTTCTATCGCAACAGTGGGTATGGAGAAACACCGTTGGACTGTTTTCAAAGTCCTCGCCGAAGAGCTGAGACCCATCGGCATCTATGAACGAAGCGAAGGTAAGGCGAGGCTGTTAGAAGGGTTAGAGGATATTACTGGTACAGTTTATGGAGATCAACCGCCCGATATGGTCGAGATCACGGAAAATCATCTCCATTTCAGGGTGGATATAATCGCAGGGCAAAAGACCGGCTTTTTCCTCGATCAGCGGCCAAACAGGGAACTCCTTGAAAGGTTCAGCAATCAGGCTACTGTTCTGAACTGCTTCTCATACACCGGCGCTTTTTCTGTGTACTGCGCCCGGGGTGGTGCCAGACGTGTAATATCAGTTGAAGCATCAGAGACGGCAAATGAAATAGCCCGATGGAATCTTGGAAGAAACGGTTTCTCATCTGATCAATACCCTACTCTCCGGGCCGACGTCTTTAATTACCTCCGCGAAACCGATGAACTCTTCGATGTAATTATTCTTGACCCGCCAGCCTTTGCCAAATCGAAAAAGGACGTGGCAAAGGCGGCACGGGGGTACAAGGATATAAATCTTCAGGCGGCAAGATCCCTCAGGGAAGGAGGGATACTCGCAACATTTTCTTGCTCCAACTATATTGATGAAACACTTTTTCAAAAGATTGTCCTGGGTGGCGTGCGCGATGCCGGAAAATCCGCTCAATTGC
The DNA here is from genome assembly GCA_035625045.1 of Syntrophales bacterium. GTDB lineage: Bacteria > Desulfobacterota > Syntrophia > Syntrophales > UBA2185 > DATKLL01. Next base: position 1,329 of record DASPQI010000220.1, read on the forward strand.
TTCAGACTATGGGACCCGGCGTTGATCACCCCACAAACCTTGCACACCCGGAAGGTCGTTATCTGAAGGGATTGTTATTGAAAATCTCAAGAGATTAAAACTGGCGGCATATTTCAGCGATTAAACCAATTTTACTTCATTAATTTTAAGAAGGTCTAGGCGCATTTCCTGCTACATTTAACCGGACGTTCTGCAAGACGTTAAATTATTTCCACTTGACATATAAGCTCCTTTTAGTCATTGTATAGTAAATTGTCATGGAATATAAATAGCATACATATCTCGAAATCTCATGCTCATGGTCAGTTGAATCACCTAAAGCTCTTCGATTCTTGAAATGGGTATCACATGAGTTCATTTTCTTAATACAGAAGCTGAACTTTCTGGTAATTTAAATGACGAATGACACCGATAAAAGCAAACAATTAGGCGAAACGTTAAGAGACGGTGAAAATCTTTTTCTTTCCCTTGTGGATCGCATGATCGATGCGGTGGCTATCATCGATTGGAACGGCACGATTCTTTTCGCAAATAAATCAGGGGCCAACTTGTTGGGAATGGAATCCCCCGGTGATGCTGTCGGTCTCAACGCTCTGGAGTTTGCTCACTCTGACTTTCGTTCCTTAGTCATCAATGACCTTCAACTCGTAAAAAATGGCAAGCGGGGATCACCGGCTGATTACAGGATTTACAAGTTGAGAACCAGGACCGGTGAAGAGAAGTGGGTGGAGGCTATCGGCGCCATGATATATTTTAGAGGCAGCACGGCGGATCTTGTCACCCTCAGAGATATCACAATACGCAAGCAGATGGAGGATGAATTACGGCAGCACCGTAACGACCTTGAGAAGCTGGTCGCAGAGCGCACTGCCGAACTGCAAATGGCAAATGAAAAACTTCAACGGGACATTGTAGAACGCACGCGGATGGAGAGGGCGCTGAGCGAGAGCCATGAGAAATACAGAAAATTTGTTGAATCACTTCCGCAAATAGTTTTCGAGACTGATGAGAAGGGTAATTTCATCCTGGTCAATCATCAAGCCTTTGAGATCTTTGGTTATACTCAAGAAGATATTAAAAAAGGATTAAGTATCTTTCAAATGATCGCTCCTGAGGAAAGAGAGAGAGCAAAGGATAGAATAGAAAAGTTATTAAGTGGGGAAGAATTACATTCCGGTGAATATATAGGAATGAGAAAAGACGGGAGTACAATATCTATTTTGGTACACCCTCAGCCCATTGTCAGTGGCAACAAAGTTGTCGGTATGAGAGGAATCGCCGCAGATGTTACTGAACTCAGGAAGACGCAAGAGGCTCTGCGAGAAAGTGAAAACAAATACCGTGACCTGGTTGAAAATTTGAATGACACAATCTATTCCGCCGATTTGCAGGGTATAATAATGTATGTCAGTCCTACCGTAAAATCCCTTATCGGATACAATCCTTCGGAAGTAATCGGCCGGTCATTTACTGAGTTTATCTACAGTGAAGACCTGCCGCGTATAGAAATGCAGTTTAAAAAAATTATCTCTGACATTATCGAGCCGAGTGAGTACCGAATGGTAACGAAGTATGGCGAGACCCGTTGGGTAAGGTCGTCCAGCAGAGCGATTTATAGCGGAGATCGCGTCATTGGAATACAAGGGGTGATAACAGACATCACTGAACGTGTGCATGCGCAGGACGTGATGCGGGAATCGGAAGAGAAATTCCGGTCTCTCGCATCTACCACAGATTCCATGTATCTTGTTGATAGAGACTGCAGGTTCCTGATCATGAACGAAGGCTATTTTTCACGGTTTGGTATACCGTTGGAGATGATATTAGGCAGATCATACGGTGAGTTTCATTCAGAGGAAGACACAAAAAAATTTACTAAAAAGGTGCTGGATGTATTCAAGAGCGGCAGTTCAATTCAGCATGAACATAAAAGTGAAAGAGATGACAAGCACTTTATACGGACATTCAGTCCGGTTAAAGATCAGGCCGGAAGAACAACCATAGCTGTAACGGTGGTTTCAAAAGACATAACCGAACGAAAACAGGCAGAGGAAGCTTTAAGGAAAAGAGAGGAGGAGCTTGTTAACAAGTCCCATATGCTCGAGGATACCAATACAGCATTGAAAGTTTTATTGAAACAAAGAGAAGAAGATAAAGCGGACCTTGAACAAATAGTTTTAGCAAACATTAAGGAACTTGTGATTCCTTACATAGAAATATTGAAAAAGAACCAACCGGACGATAGAACCATAGAATGTCTTGCCATCATCGAGTCAAATCTGAAAAACGTCATTTCACCATTTACCCAAAAATTATCTTCAAAATACTTCAGCCTGACTCCCAAAGAAATTCAAGTCGCCAGTCTTATTAAGGAAGGAAGAACTTCAAAAGAGATAGCAGAAGTCTTGAATGTGACTACGTCATCAGTTGACTTCCATAGATGCAACATTCGCAGTAAATTTGGTTTAAAGAGTAAAAAAGTCAGCCTCCGATCCCACCTGTTATCCTTCTCATAACTTTGTAATTACATCCATGCCATCCATTGCTCAGATGAATAAAGTGTGCAAGCATTCGCCATGCCTGCATGACCGCTCCCACTTAAACAGCAAGACAATTTTAATTGCCGTCATTTCCCCTTAACGAACATCAGCATAATAGTGGCTGTAAAAGTTAAAGTCAGGGAAAAATAAAGAGGTGCAAAGATGCTGATATTATCCCAGAGAAGTCCCGCAATCAAGGAGGCGGGCAGGGCGCAAATGCCGATGGCCATTTGAAATACGCCCAAGCCTGTGGCCCGATAATGTTCCGGGGCAAGTTCAGAAACAAAAGTCGTTTGGACCGTGTCTAATATCCCTTTATGTAAACCATAGACGGCAAATAACAAGACAATGACAACATGACTTTTGTAGAGAATTAAGCTGAAGCAGACGACTCCCCATGATATGAATGCCAGCAGCATCAATACCTTTCTTCCTATTTTGTCGGAAAGTTTACCGGCCGGAATGGAAAAAACGGCGGCGGCGATGGTGAAGATTAGGTAGAGAACAGGGACGAATGTGGTCTGAAACCCGTAATGTGTCGCATATATAAGCAGAAAAGAATAACTGAAGGAACCTAAAGCAAAAAAAGAACTAAGCACAAGAAAAAGTGTAAAATTAGCGTTGAGATCTTTGAGTGAAAAACCATGGAAAAGCTTTGCATCTGATATTTTTGTCTCTTTGATGCGATAGAAAATCAGAATGGCGCCCAATGCGGAGGGAACCGCTGCAATAAGAAATAAATTTCTGTATCCGAGCCATTCAAAAAATAAAATGCAGAAAATGATCCCGCATACGGCGCCAAGGTTGTCCATTGCCCGCAGCAGCCCGAAATGCCTGCCCCTGTTTTCATCTGTGGAAATATCTGCGACAATGGCATCCCTTGGTGTGCCTCGTATTTTGCCCATCCGGTCAAAAATCTTGAAGGGAATTACATGTTGCCAGGCGGTAGAAAAAGCGTAGCCTATTCTCGATAAAGAGGCAAAAAGGTAACCGGACCAGATGAATATCTTTCTTTTGTGTATTCGATCAGAGATATAACCGGAGGCTGCCTTAGATACGGAAACAAACGCTTCACCCAGACCATCTATCAGACCGAGGATCGCCATATTGGCGCCCAGGACGGTCGTAATAAACAGAGGCCAGATAGGGTATATTACATCGGACCCGAAGTCATTGAGGAACGAGGCAATCGCAAATGTCCCGATGGTCTTTCTGGTTTCTTTCTGCCGCACAAGATTATCCCTCTGGTCATTTAATAAAAAAATAAAGTTCGCTCCTCGTAAGCTATGCATGAATTTTTCAGACCTTATCAAATATTAACTTGAAAGGGAGAGATAAACAGCCTGAAGGACAGCCCACAGCAGAACTATAAAAGTTAAACCTATACAGCCTATTGCCAGAATCCGATGCAAAAAAGTTTCGCTTCTTTTTTCGCTATAGCCTGTTAGGAATGCGAACAGAATCCCGGAGATCACGCCTCCGCCGTGCGCCCAGTTGTTGATCCCCGGTACCAGCAGGCCGAATAGAACTAGCCCGATAACCCATCCCATGGCCTGTTTGTAAATGACCTCTCCATAGAACCCCCCTCTGCTTTTGCCATAATAGATAATAGCACCGATGAGGCCGCAGATGCTGGCTGACGCGCCGATAGTAAAAGGAATGCCGGCCAAGTAGGATATAAAAAAACCCGCTATACCGGTCAGTAAATAAATAATCACAAACCGGTTAAACCCGAATTCATGTAACACAAACGGACCAAGCTGTCCCAGTGCGGCCATATTAAAAAAGATATGAAGGATGCCGCCATGGAGGAAAGAAGCCGATACGAGGGTCCACCAGCGTCCATACCCGGCTATCGGAATGGTCCCTGTCGCGCCTAGAAGAAAAAGACTCTTATCTGAAGGAGATAATAAAGTCAGGGGATTTGCAGATAATCCCAGGGATGAAGGATTCAGTAAAATTGACAAGATGTATAAGGCAATATTGATATAGATTATTATTTTAACAGTATCCATCGAAGCTGAAAAAAATTTGCTGAGAAAGTTGGTTTTCAACCGTGAACCGGGCTTTGACAACCCGCAATACGGGCATTCAGGTTCATCAGCGCTAATAAGCTTTCGGCAATTCGGACATAGTATTGAATTTTTTTCTCTTAAGGACATTTCGATATTCTAAAAAACTGCCTCATTAGTAAAATAACGAATCATAAACTGAACAGATTAATATAATTTTTACGCTGCCCAGTACCAATTTGTAAATTTTTTTTCATAAAACGGTGTGTTACATATCACGCTCATAATGCAAATCACAAGTATGATTTCATACTCTCTTCCATAATCAACAATGCCCCTTTTAACTTGACACGCCATCCCAACTCAGTTATTTTTCTCGTCCGGAAATAGTCAATACGCATGCTTGGGGGACAGAATATGGCTTAGTTACTTTACAAATGTCAATATATTAAGGATACATGTGAAAACACCTATGAGAAAACCTTAATGGTTATTACAGTGAAGGCGGAGGCGGTTCAGTAGTCATGGATATAGAAGATTGGGCGGAAGACTTATTAAAGGATGTTTGTGAAAAATGGGAAACCAGCGAGTATAAATACGATTTTAGTCAATGTGGTTTTCGAGTATTTTACTCCCCCGTCAAGATGGGTCCGGACCTCATGATCATTGGATACAATCCCGGCAAGGATGATAAGCCTTTTTGCAAGGAAGATGACAGTCAGATTCCGGATTTTCATGAATATCTTTATCATGATTCCAAGATTGCAAGGAAGATGAAATACCTGTTCGAAGGTATTGATAGGCATGACTGGCTGGAAGACAGTGTAAAACTCAATCTTGTTTTTTTCAGGAGTGAAAACGAAGCACAATGGGAAGCTATGGACAAAAACCTCCGGGGCGAACTGGAAACGTTCTGTTTTAATAGGGTGAATGATATAATCGATACACTCAAGCCAAGGTACATTATAACAGAAGGTCTTAAAGTCTTTGATCTCCTTATAAATACTATTTTAATGGGATGTGATAAGCCGAAGACGGAAATCGGAGTGGGCGGAAAAAAAATTTACGCTAGGAGCAGATACGGCCACAGTCAGATAATCGGTATCCCCCATCTGACTAATGACCGGATAAGCTATCCCGATTGGAACAACATTAAAGAGAATCTTAAAGCTGATTTGAAAGATCTACAGCAGATGTATCTGCATTGAAAGGACGTGTATTCAAGGAAATGTTCATATATCGAACGATATGTGCGATATTTGCACATATTTTGATATGAGCATCCCAGTGAATTTGATAGTATTTTGTGTATGTAGATCGTGCAATAATCGCACGTATTCTCCATTGGTTGATCCTAAACCTACCATTATTTAAATCACGCGGTATTCGTTGAACCATCCATAATAAGTTGTATTTAAATAACAATTTCACATTGAGAAATTTTGACTTTTCAAAAAGTCACATTATTTTCAAGTTGGCAATCTTTTTGCAATATATTTAGTTAAACACGGAGACCTCTTGAGCAGGAAGAAACCTTTGGGATTTTAATCTTATTGAATTAATAAATGAAAGGTATTTCTCAGAGGTCTCGCCGGAATCATAGAAGGTTATAAAAAAATAAAAGGAGGAGAAGCAGTAGTCAGCTAAACTGGTACAAGAGTTAAGAAGAAACGAAAAGTGGTTATACTTGTCATGTAAGTTCTTTTAAATCGGAATTCGGCGGGTGGTATTTGCCTCCTCCTTTTAACCCCTGTCGATTATTACTCCAGACGTACTGAGAGGAAGAATAGTATTTGTGATTCCTTTCAGTTTAATTACCGGTGGATGGTTTTTCCCTCCTTTACCATCCACCTTTTTTTGTCCTCAAATAACGGACGTGAAAAAGGCTGAGTTTTCGTTCAAAATCTTATGAGCAGAATATATATCGTAAGCCGTGAAAGTTACATCAAGGCACGCATTATCAAAATCAAAACGAGTGAACATATATGCATTGAGGAAGCAATCAGGCTGGCTAACTATGGACTTTCAACTCAATTGTCAAGTCATTCGCAAACATCAGACGGATATCAGATGTTCATTCACGAGAATGCTGATGGCGGGGTGATATGCCGGCAGATTATAGATATTATATCGCAATTGCCTCATGGCAATATTGTTATCGAAAGAATTAATTGTTAAAATCTGGAACTCAGCAAATCCCCAATTTATCTTAATAAGACAGTCTTTCCGTTTTCTCTCCCATTCCATGACATTCTTCTTATCTGCCTGATCGCCTGCCTGATGCGATTTTCGTTCTCAACAAGGGCGATTCGGAGCCACCCTTCCCCCTCTTCCCCGAAACCCACCCCGGGGGACACAGCTACTTCCGCCTCTTCCATAAGCTTAATCGAAAATTCCATAGAACCCATTTCCTGAAAACTATCGGGTATTCGTGTCCACACGAACATAGACGCTCTTGGTTTCTCCACGTTCCAGCCCATACCGTTAAGCCCATCGCACAGGACGTCACGCCGCTTTTCATAGATTGCAGCCTGTTCCGAAATAAAACTGTCACAGTCCCTCAAGGCAACAATGGCTGATATCTGAATCGCCTGGAACAAACCATAATCGTAATAACCCTTAATTTTCCCCAGGGCTTCGATGATTTTCGGGTGTCCCACACAATATCCAACCCTCCATCCT
>DASPQI010000221.1:0-4039 GCA_035625045.1 Syntrophales bacterium
TGACGTGAGGCGTTCTTATAACGTAAATGTGTTGCCTCTGCATACTCTTTTTTTGATCGAGGACTCATGATTGCCCCTCCTTCCGGAAGTCGATGTTCGGTAACATCGAATTATGAGTCAACGATCCTTTTTATTCACCCCTTTGGGTAACATTTAATTTGAGGCAATTCGTAAGGGATTTTCTTACTTTTCGTTCTTAATTTTTTATGCTATATTACCGTGACAATATTCCTATCAATTTATTAATTGAATGACTTTTGACAAATGTCTTATCTATCATTCTGGTGAAGTTATCCCCCGCCAGGGAGGCTGTGTCGTAACGTCATTGCGAGGGAGTGAAATGACCGAAGCAATCTCAAAAATCATTACAAATACAGAGATTGCCACGCTCCCTTCGGTCGCAATGACAGAAAAGGTATTATAACACAGCTTACAGGTGGGATAATATAAACAAGCAGTCGAACAATTGAATCCTTGAACCCTCGAATCCTTTTTTAGCTAAATTGGAGAAGGGGCAAATTTTATTACTCGTTTAAAATAAGGAGACCTGCTAATGACGAGTCAGGATATAAATCTTCACGACCGTCTTCGTTCACTGGCTATGAACCTTTGGTGGACATGGCATCCGGAGGTCATCAGCCTTTTTACAGACTTAGACCCGCATCTCTGGCGCCAGGTTGACCATAACCCGATTGAGTTCCTGAATCAGATTACACCTGAACAGGTTGAAGAGCGGGCCTCTGAATTGGTACTTCACAGCCGGATAAACTACGCCTTCCGGCGGCTCCATGAGTATATGACGAAGGACAGGACATGGGGAATCATGCACTGCGGCAATCTAAACAACCGTCCTGTAGCCTATTTTTCCGCCGAGTTCGGTCTTCATGAATCGCTGCCGATATACTCCGGCGGGTTAGGCATCCTGTCGGGAGATCACCTGAAAAGCGCATCTGATCTGGGAGTGCCGCTGATCGGTATCGGGCTTCTATACCAGCAGGGTTATTTCAGCCAGCGCCTGAACAAGGACGGCTGGCAGGAAGAAGACTACGTCAACCTCAATATCAACACCTTGCCGCTTCAAGCCGTTTTGGATTCGAGCGGGCAACCATTACTTGTGCGGGTTGATACCCGGCATAACCCCCTCAGTGCCCGTGTCTGGCAAATACAGGTGGGACGTGTCCGCCTGCTGCTGCTCGATTCCAATGTCGCTTGCAACACGCCTGAAGATTGCGAATTAACTTCCCGACTTTATGGCGGTGACAGCAGATTGCGCATTAGGCAGGAACTGCTACTGGGGATTGGCGGTGCGAGAATTTTGCAAGCGCTGAATATCTTTCCCGGAGTGCTGCATTTAAACGAGGGGCATAGCGCCTTTGCCATCCTCGAGGAGATACGCCGTACTATGGAGTATGACCAGATCCCATTTCATCGCGCCATGCGCCGGGTTTCCCTGCGCTCGGTTTTTACCACGCATACCCCCGTAGCCGCAGGCCACGACCGTTTTTCGCCGGATCTTATTGAAGAACACCTCGGCGTATTCAGAGAAAAATTGGGGCTGTCCCATGATGATTTTATGGCCTTAGGACGCGTTAATCCCTATGACAAATCGGAGCTCTTTTGCATGACAGTCCTGGCTTTGAAAACGTCATTCCGGGCAAACGGAGTCTCGGCAATTCATGGCACCGTCAGCCGTCTGATGTGGCATCCTCTCTGGCCGGCGCGTCCCGAGTTAGAAGTCCCAATTGGCCATATTACCAACGGGGTGCATGTTTTGTCATGGCTTGCGCCACAGATGTACCAATTGTTTGAGACGCGCCTTGGGCAGGATTGGCCTACGCGGCTCGTGCATCCAGACATCTGGGAAAAAGTGGACGACATTGATGATGGAGAGATGTGGGAGACGCATCAGAGTCTGAAGATGCGGCTCATTCGTTTTGTCCGCCGCCGCCTGCAATTACAGGCGGAGCGTCTTGGTCATCGCGATACGATCAAAGAAATTGACCAGATTCTGGACCCGGACGTTCTTACAATCGGCTGCGCCCGCAGGTTTGCAACCTATAAGCGCGGAGACCTGATTCTGTCTCAGGCCGACCGCCTGGCCAAATTAGTCGAAGATAAGAAGCGGCCGATTCAGATAATATTTGCCGGAAAGGCGCACCCGCGGGATGACGACGGGAAGCGCCTGCTGCAGAGAATTGCCCAGTACAGCTATAGCCCGACCCTCAGAAAGAGAGTCGTTTTCGTGGAAAACTACGATTACAACCTGGCCCGTCACCTTGTGCAAGGCGTGGATGTGTGGCTGAACACTCCCCGGAGACCGTTAGAGGCATGCGGCACCAGCGGCCAGAAGGTTGTTCTCAACGGCGGGCTGAACCTCTCTGTTCTTGATGGCTGGTGGAATGAAGCATATGACGGCAGGAATGGTTTTGCCATCGGTCATGGCGGAATGCACAATGACGAGAGCGTACAATACAAAAGGGACGCTGACTATCTTTATGAAACATTAGAAAAAGAAGTGATCCCGCTCTACTATGAGAGAGACGCAGGTGGAATTCCGCATCATTGGGTAGAGAGGATGAAGCATGCTATGAAAAGTCTCGGTTGGCGCTTCAGCGCGGATCGTATGGTTATTGATTACGCCCGCTGTTCTTATTTGCCTGCGGCAAGCGCTACCTCAACCGAAACAGTATAATTTTTATTAGCCTGCCAGACCACGCGAAACTGTAGACGTTTTGTTATATCTTATCGGGAGATTGCTCTGATGGCACATGTCATCGCCACACTGCGTATCATAGTAGGTACCATCGGCCTTTTTTTCGGCTACTACAAATTGTTCGACAATGATCTGGAAGCGGCGCTGGATATTATCTCAGTAACCGTGGTAGGAACTGTCGGGCTTCTCAGCTTCGTTGGCCATCTCATATTCCACAAGGGTGATGCCGAGCGCCTGGGCTGGGAATCATCAACACCCTATTACCAATACGAGGTGGGGTTTGCGCACCTTGCATTTGCGCTGGCCGCACTCGTCACATTTTTCGGCGACTGGGGATTTACAGCTCAGGTCCTGGCCATATTGGGCTACGCCCTGTATCTCTTGCAGGTGGGTATACTTTACACATGGAGATGTTTTTCCGAACATAGAGTCTTTTCCCGGTATTTCTTGAGACATGCCATATCCACCCTCATATATGTCGGACTGATGATCTATTTCATTACCAGAGCAATGGCATTAACACACCTTACCCTTTTCTAATCAAGGCCAGGGGTTGATAAGTCATTCACATCGCGGGCAATTCTGAATCATGGAAATGTTGCCATACCACCCTTACCGATCAGCAGAAGCAAAAGGTCAGTATCTACGTCTGTATGATATGAGGGCGAAGAAGTGGCCGGTCCCTTCCGAGACCAGGATGGTGGATACTTCTTACGGTCAGACATTTGTCCGCATTAGCGGACCGGTTGACGCTCCGCTAATGGTGCTATTGCATGGAGGCAGCGGCAATTCGCTGCAGTGGATTCCAAACATAAAAGCATTATCCGAGTTTTTTAAAACCTATGCCGTGGACAACATTTATGACTATGGGCGCAGTGTATATACGCGGCTCATCAAAAGGCCGGATGATTTTATAAATTGGCTCGATGAATTATTCGCAGCTCTTGAACAGAGAGACAATATCAATCTGGTGGGCCTATCTTACGGGGGCTGGCTGACAAGCCTGTATGCCCTTCGCTTTCCAGACCGACTCAATAAAATTGTCTTATTGGCGCCGGCTTTTACCGTGTTACCCGTACGGTTAGGGTGGATTATACACGCAATCGCCGGATCATTGCCTCATCGGTTCTTTGCCAGAAATTTTATGCGCTGGCTGGCAGAGGATTTAGTGCACAAAGATGAAGCCGGCCGGGTAATAGCGGAAGAAATGGCGGATGACGCGTATATGGCTATGCGTTGTTTTAAGCCAAAGCGTATGGTGTATCCGACAGTCTTGACTGACAACGAATTACAGGGCATCAAAGTGCCGACACTTTATTTAATCGG
>DASPQI010000222.1:0-5199 GCA_035625045.1 Syntrophales bacterium
GAAGGAATTAGTCAGGAATGTCCATTTTTCCATCGGAGAGATACCTTCTGCTCTACGGGAGAAATCCAATCCTGAGTTATTTTCTCCAGAGACCTATCCGCTGAAGGATAAAGAGAAGAAATTGATCGAAAAGAGTACCTCTTCCATAGCAGATAAGGAGTTGAAGGAAATCCTGAAAAGGGTAATGACGAAAAATATCATCCGGCGGCGTTTTTCGGGAACAAGGAAACCTCCCTGAAAATGCGGGTCATTGCCTCTGTATATTTGCCGCCATCAGAATAAATAAACAGCGGCTGCATGACCTCCATCTCTTCGCGCCCACTTTTTATACCTTCCACCAGGATAAATTCTCCGCGCGAAGCATCATGCGAATGCACTATTCTCATCCTCTTCGGCTCGATGCCGGAGATTCTCATCGAACATAAAAGCTCCACCATCCTAGTAGCAGGATATATGATATAAGTGCGTCCCGATTTTTTTAAAACATATTCCGCTGCTTTGAGAAAATCTCGCAGTGTTGCCCTGATCTCGTGACGGGCTATAGATTTCTGATTACTCGGATTGATTCTGCCTGATTTCAGTTTTCTATAAGGAGGGTTAAAGACGGCCACGTTAAAGGATTTTGAAGCAAAGAGGTTTTCGATGTTCCTGACGTCACCCCGGCATATTGCAACCTTCTCATGGAGTTTATTTAACTGAACGCTCCGTTTCGCCATATCAACCAGTTCTTCCTGAATATCAACACCGACGACCCTGCCGCACTCCTTTCTCTGCGCCAGAATAATGGCAATCACGCCACTGCCTGTCCCCAGGTCAATAACGGCATCTCCTTTTTTCAGATTAATAAAATGTACCAGGAGGATGGCATCAACGGAAAACCGGTAACCCTTCTCTTTCTGAAAAATTCTGATCCGGCCTCCAAGGAGTTCATTAACAGTTTCCCCTTCCCTTCTTAACGCTGAGACGTCAGTACCGGTTTTTTTCATGATGTTAAAAGATGCACAAATATGCCGCTGCGGAGTTTCGGTTCAAACCAGGTAGACTTGGGAGGCATGATCTTGCCGGTATCTGACACAGCCATGAGCTGTTCCATGGTTGTCGGATAAAGGGCAAAAGCGACGGCAAACTCGTTTGAATCAACCAGTCTTTCTAATTCTTTAACTCCCCTTATGCCGCCTATATATTTAATCCTTCCGTCCGTTCTTGGATTCTGAATCCCCAGGATGGGCTTCAGCAGATTATCCTGCAGAATAGAAACATCAAGAACGCAAACGGGATCATCTCTGTCATAACTGCCGTCTTTTGGTTCTATCTTGAACCACCTACCATGTAAATACATCCCGATTTCATGATACTGCCCGGGCGACTTCTCCGCAAAATTTTCGGAAACAAAAAATTGTTCACCAACCTTACGAAGAAAGTCAACTTCATTCAAGCCGTTCAAGTCCCTTACAACACGATTATAGCCCAATATCTTAAGCTGATTGTGGGGAAATAGAACCGCCATAACAAAATTATACGCTTCATCTCCTCTCGCAAAGGGATTCTGCGCCCTTTTTAATCTCCGCACCGCGGCAGCTGCCGCGGCCCGATGATGGCCATCTGCAATATAAAGAGTATCAACCTTTGTAAATGAACTCGTTATTGCTGCAATATCTTTTTCATTTCTTATAACCCAGACCGTATGAGAAATCCCATCATCAGCAGTAAAATCATACTCAGGGTCACTCTCAATAATTTTCTTCACCAGGCCATCAATGGCCTCCTGAGACGGATATGTCAAGAACACAGGTCCCGTCTGGGCGTTAATGGTCAGAACATGCTTTATGCGATCAACTTCCTTGTCCACCGTTGTGAGCTCATGTTTTTTTATCCGACCCGATTCATATTCAGCCAAGTCTACCCTTGCCACAATTCCATACTGCTCATGAGAATTCATTCTCTGACGGTATATATAAAAGTACGGCGTTTTATCCTGGCATAATATGTTTTCCCGCATCATCCGATGGAGATTCTCTCCGGCGATCTCATATATGCGGTCTTCATGCGCGTTGTAAGGACCAGGGATATCAACTTCTGATTTCTCGACACGTAAAAAACTTAAGGGGTTATCTCTGACGATATTCTTTGCCTCTTCCTCATTCACCACGTCATAAGGATATGCGGCAACAGCCTCAACAAATTGTTTTTGCGGCCTGAGCGCCCCGAAGGGAAGAACAATAGACATGGTAGAATCTCCTCTTGCGAAATTTCTAACATACTGCCATAGTGAAATCAATTTCAAAAGTGATAGTCATAAAAATCTCAATCCTTTGATCAATACACAACACCAAACTGATTAAGGAGAATGGCTATTATGGATCTGACGAGGGTTTTTATTCATGGTCTCGAAAGTTCGAGCCAGGGGACAAAAGGCGTTTTCTTCAGAGAAAGATACCCCGATATGATTATCGAAGATTTTGTCGGCACATTCGAACAAAGAATGGAAAAATTATATAAATTGCTTTCCGACAAAGCTGACCTGATTCTGGTAGGCTCCAGCTACGGAGGATTAATGGCCGCTGTATATGCATTCAACTATAAAGAAAAAATCAGAAAGCTCATCCTTCTGGCGCCTGCCCTCAATATTGATGAATTTAAACCATATCTCAACAGGAAACTCTGCCTTCCTGTGATGATCTACCACGGGAGAAATGATGACGTCGTTCCCCCGCTATCCGTTCGGAATATTGCCGTATCGGTTTTCACAAACCTTCAGCACTTCCTGGTCGATGATGATCACTCCCTTCATGACACATTCAGCCTTATGGATTGGGACGCTCTGCTAGATATTTGAATGTGCATAAGTAATGCATAAGTAATCCCTTGACAATATCCCTATGTTCTCCTAACATTAATAAAACACTTGGAGATCAATAAAAAGGTATGTATTCAAAGAAAGTAGTCATTCGTTATACGGCAAACAACGTTGATCAACCTATTATATGCCAGCTGGTAAAAAAACATGATCTTGACTTCAATATCCTCAAGGCGCAGATTCTACCCCGGAGGGAAGGGGTTATTGTAGTTGAACTGAGCGGTTCAAAAGAAAATTTTGATAAAGGTATCCGCTTTCTGAAGGAAAAGGGTCTCAAAGTCGAACCTGTTTCAAAAAACGTGAGCCAGAATATAGATAAATGCGTTCACTGCGGTGCCTGTACGGCGTTCTGTCCGACCGATGCTCTCTCTCTCGAGCGACAATCTATGAAAGTCCTATTCGATCCGGAAAAGTGCAACGGTTGTGAACTGTGCGTTTTGGCCTGCCCACCCAGGGCTATGGAGGTCAATATTTTCTGAATTAGTTCCTTTCTTGACCTTAATACAACCTTCCCATTACATACACATTATCGACGCAACGATGGAAAACTTATTTCTCCCCGGGTGGTTTTTTGTCCGGTTCCAGTTGTTTATCTATGTCCTTGGTCACCAGTTTGTCAGCCACCTTTTTGAAGACGCCCTTTACACCGTCATATGCCCCCCTGCCCTTCTCTACCACACTGCGCGTCGTCTCCTTGGCACTTCGCATCGTTTCACTCAGACTTTTAGGCATTTTCCCAGGCTCTTTAAAACTCAGATAGCCGACAAAGACTATGAGTATAAGAATTAATAACAATGCAAACTTGATGAGTTTCTTGAACAGTAAGAATAAAAGCAAGATTGCGGCAAATACACATAAACCTATGATAAACTGATGGGATGTTATAAATTTTACAATGTCATCCATTTTGAACCCCCATAATAAATATGGCAAATGTTACTTCATATTTTGCTAAAAATCCAGTGATCCTTAAAGCTTGACAAATGAATTCACCTGATATTTAAATTTAAAACTTAGAAACACGAAGGCATTGAGAATGATAAAAGTTGCCATATCAACACTCGGTTGCAAAGTCAATCAATACGAATCGGCGGGTATTTTGGAGAGACTGGATAAGGATGTCTTTTTACAAGTGCCATTCAATACGAAGGCTGATTGTTACATAATTAATACATGCACGGTTACAGGTCGGACGGACTACCAGTCGAGGCAGCTTATCCGGAGAGCAATCAGGAAAAACCCTGAGGCGTCTGTTATCGTGACAGGTTGTTATGCCCAGGTCGCACCCCACGATATTGCCCGAATTCCCGGCGTAGCCTTTGTTTTGGGTAATGCAGAAAAGGAACGTATTCCAGAGATCATTCAGCATATGGTGAAAGGAAACCCGCAAGTTTTCGTGAGTGACATTTGTCAAGCCCGGGAACCATCCGGGTTCAGCCCATTAAAATTTCCGGGGCATACAAGGGCATTCCTTAAGATTCAGGATGGATGCAGCAGTTACTGCAGTTACTGTATCGTTCCTTACGCGAGAGGGCCAAGCAGGAGTCTTTCTGAAAGCGAGGTTTTCAGCACAATCGAAAAACTGGCACTCTCCGGCTATAGAGAAATAGTCCTGACGGGTATTCATCTTGGAGCCTATGGCCGGGATCTCATCCCCCCGTCAGATCTTTTTGCTATCCTCAAATACGTTGAGAAGAACAAAAGCATCTATAGGCTCCGTCTCAGTTCCATAGAGATCGGGGAGATAGCGGATGACCTGATAGGGCTGATGGAAAAGGGTACGATCATCTGCAGACACCTTCATATCCCTCTCCAGAGCGGAGATGATTATATACTTTCCGCCATGAATAGGAATTATAAATCAGCATTTTTTAAAAACCGCCTGGAAGAAATCTGCCAAGCGATTCCCGACATTGCCCTCGGAATGGATGTCATGGTAGGATTTCCCGGTGAAAGAGAGGAAGAATTTAATAATACGTTACGATTGATTGAGGAACTACCGGTTGCCTACCTTCATGTATTTCCCTATTCAGAACGTCCGAGTACGCATGCCTCAAGTCTTCCAAACAAAGTTAATGAAGCTGTCAAAAAAAGGCGCAGCGAGATATTGAGGGAAATCGGGAGAAAAAAGAGAGACACCTTTTCCAAGAGGTTTATAGGACAAAAACTAACCATTCTCGTGGAGGACAAGAAGGATAAGGATACAGGATGCATGAAGGGATTTTCCAGCAATTACATCCCCATCCTCATAAGAAATGTCAACTCTTCCCTGGCAAATCGCATTGTAAATGTGATACCGGATGATTTTAAGGATGGAAAACTGTATGCGAGGATTGTCGGCA
>DASPQI010000223.1:0-8873 GCA_035625045.1 Syntrophales bacterium
AAACACTAATCAAACGGATACATTCATAAACAGATCGGATATAAAAGACCACTGAGTTTCTGGAAGCAAGGAAATTTTTTTGATCATTGCCTCGAAATCTTTCCACATGCCTTCGTTGACTATTTCACAACTATGTCCCCAGAAGGAAAAAACACCGTCGCTCTCCCTCGCATCATTAAATTTGAGCCAGAAATCGGGAGAAAGAAAATGGCAACTAAAATGAAATTCAAGAGGATCATCCGGCGGAAAGATGCTCTCCCCATCCAGGCCGCCCCGCGCCCAGATATATCCGGCAGACCTGACTGAAGCCTTCACGAATTCATTATACGCGTTAAACGGATAACAAAATCCGAGTACAGGTTGATTGAAAATGCCCTGTAGCGCACAACGGCTTTCCCTTACTTCCCAATCTAACCGGTCGGATGAAAGTTCGGTCAGATATGGATGGGTCATGGAATGGCTGCAAACCTCAAATCCATCGTATACACCGGACAGTTCACTGATACCGAGGCGCCACACTTCTCTGTCGCCGTGAATCCAGCCGAATGTCCTTTCTTCACGATATAGTCCCGGACTAAGACAAAAGGTTGCCAGGGCATTATAACGGCGCAGTATATCTGTTAAACGGATATCATCAGCAATTCCATCATCCCAGCATTGAATAACTTTCATTAGAACGCCTCCTGATATCAGATTGGCATGGCAATTGATATCCGGTTTGACAGATATTGTCAAAGGTGTTTGTGCGCACTGACGGATTTATCTCAACAGAAATAATTGTCACGAAAAGGAAATGATTTTTTTCTTACGCAAGAAACAAAAAAGAGTTATAAACACTTTCCGGTGGGTTCAATAATCAGATACAATGAGTTATGCTGACATGAAGAATCGCAATAGAAGTGTAATTGTGGTCGGCGGAGGAGCGGGAGGCATGATGGCCGCGGGAAGGGCCGCCGAGGAGGGCGCACATGTCATCCTCCTTGAAAAAACCCGGCAACCGGGTCAGAAAATACTCATCAGTGGGAAGACGCGCTGCAACCTGACAAACGCCAAAGATATGGATGATTTTATATCCATGTACGGCCCAAGCGGCCGTTTTCTCTACAGGGCATTTCAGCATTTCTTTCGCGAAGACCTGCTCGCCTTTTTAAAGCACTACGATGTGGAAACGAAAACTGAGCGTGGAGGGAGGATCTTCCCGGTTTCTGATAATGCTGAGGATGTCGTCAGGGCATTTAGAAGATATCTGACCGATCATGACGTCCGGATTATAACGCACACCAAGGTCACGGGAATTCAGGTCGGTCACGGGCGGGTAACGGGTGTCCGAACAGAGGAAGGTAATTACACGGCCGATGCCGTAATCCTGGCTACCGGCGGAAAGACCTATCCGGCAACAGGCTCCACCGGGGATGGTTACACGATGTCCGCCGCCGTCGGCCACACAATAATAAAACTCCGACCGGCGTTAGTCCCCCTCATCGTCAAAGAAATTCCCGTCGCAAAGTCCATGCAGGGGGTAAGCCTCCGAAATGTACGCCTGACAGCATTTCAGTGCCGTGCGGATAAGATTAACCCTTCTTTGACGCCGGAAAGCGACACAGGCCGCGGCATTGGAAAGAAACAACCGCGCCGACCGGTTATTGAAAGCCGCATGGGAGAGATGATGATTACCCATTTCGGTATTGGCGGACCGATTACTCTACTCATGAGTCTGGCCGTTGTTGATGCCCTGGATGAGGGACCGGTCAGCGTCTCCATAGACCTCAAACCCGCGCTTGACAAGGAACAGCTCCGACGAAGGCTCCAGAGGAACTTTGACCGGTTCAGCAGGAAAAAGTATCGAAGCATCCTGAAGGGACTCCTTCCTGCCAAGATGATTGAGCCTTTCATTGAAATGACGGGCATCCCGCGGGATAAACCGGGGAACCAGATCAACGCCCTGGAGAGGGAGAGACTGATCGATCATCTCAAGTCCCTTCGTTTCAATATTATAAAATCTCTGCCCATGTCATCAGCCATTGTGACAGCGGGCGGTGTATCGCTGAAAGAAATCGATCCGCACACGATGGCCTCGCGCATAGTCAAAGGTCTTTACTTTTGTGGGGAAGTGATGGATATCGATGCCGATACGGGAGGCTATAACCTTCAGGCCGCCTTTTCGACGGGCTTCCTCGCCGGCGAGAAGGCCACAGCTTATGTGCATTTACAAGCGCGTTAAATTGATTTTTATTTTTGGGCAATTGATTATAATGCAAAAAATAAATTTATTGAGATCGCTTCATTTACAATGACCATTCATTTTTTATTGAATCCCTGCCGCCTTATATGCACTGTTGACAATCTCCATGGCTTCTATCTCCAGCATGCGCAGATGATCCTCTCCCAGGAAGCTTTCTAAATAAATCTTGTTGATGTCTTCTGTACCCGACGGACGGGCCGCAAACCAACCATTCGCGGCAACGACTTTTAGCCCGCCGATGTCGGCATTATTGCCGGGCGCGCGAGTCAATACGGCAACGATAGGTTCGCCCGCAAGTTCTTTCACGGTAACCATGTCAGGTGACAGCTTCTTGATTACTGCCCTTTGATCGGGCGTTGCCGCCACATCGAGACGGACATAGAAAGACTTGCCAAACCGTTCTTCCAGTTCCCTGTAGACAAGGGCAGGGTCCTTGCCGGTTTTTGCCAAGATCTCGCAGGCAAGCAGGTCCATGATGATGCCGTCCTTGTCCGTCGTCCAGACCGTGCCGTCCCTTCTGAGAAAAGAAGCGCCCGCGCTTTCCTCTCCGCCAAAACCGTAGGAGCCGTCAATGAGGCCATCCACAAACCATTTAAAACCCACAGGCATCTCACAAAGCCGCCTCCCAAGGCCGGCAGCCACGCGGTCGATCATGGATGTGGAAACCAGCGTCTTACCCACTGCCGCATCCCTTCTCCACCCGGGCCGATTCCGGAAAAGGTACTGTATTGCGGCGGACAGGTAATGGTTGGGATTCATAAGTCCCGCCAATTTGGTGACAATTCCGTGTCTATCCACGTCTGTGTCATTTCCGAAGGCGATGTCAAAATTGTCTTTTAATCGGATCAAGCCTGCCATGGCATAGGGGGAGGAGCAGTCCATCCGAATTTTGCCGTCCTTATCCACCGTCATGAAGGAAAAAGTTGGGTCTACGATTCGGTTCACCACATCAAGTGAAAGCTCGTAGCGTTCGGCGATAACATCCCAAAAGTCAACTGAAGCGCCGCCAAGAGGGTCCACGCCGATTCTGAGTCCAGCTTTGGAAACAGCTTCCATGTCTATTACGCTCCTAAGATCTTCCACATAAGGAGTTACATAATCATATTCATGTATCGCATCTGTTTTCAGCGCCTTCTCAAAGGGGAGCCTACGTATATTCTCGAGGCCTTGCGAAAGGATTTCATTCGCTCTCTCTTCAATTACACGGGTTGTTTCCGGGTCTGCCGGTCCGCCTTCAGGAGGGTTGTATTTGAACCCGCCATCTTCAGGCGGATTATGGGAAGGGGTAATTACAACACCATCGGCAAACCCTCTTTTCCTGCCTCTGTTATATGTCAGGATCGCATGGGATATAACCGGTGTGGGCGTGTAACGGAGATTCTTCTGGATCATCACTGTGACCCGCTGGGCAGCGAAGACCTCAATAGCAGTCGCTAATGCCGCTTTGGACAATGCATGGGTATCCATGCCCATAAAGAGCGGGCCATTGATCTTTTTTGATTTCCTGTATTCAAAGATGGCCTGGCTTATAGCCAGGATGTGCCCCTCGTTAAAGCTGTTTCTGAATGATGATCCTCTATGACCCGATGTTCCGAAAACCACCTTTTGGGCAGAATCAGAAGCATCAGGCTTGTTGGAGTAATAGGCGGAGATAAGCCCCGAAATATTTGCAAGAATTGATCTTGGCGCCGGCTTGCCGGCAAGTTCGTGGACTCCCATTTTTGCTCCCCGGTTATTCGTTCTCCTTCGCCTTGTCCGCCTCTTTTTCCACTGCCTCCTTTACTTTCTTTTTCTTTTTTTCCTTGCCTTCCTCGGGGACGGCCTTCGGTTTCTCGACTTTGGAGGTTTCCTCTTCCATCGGGGAAACTTCTACCTTTTCTAATTTTTCCGCCTTTTCCGGTTTTTTCTTTTTTACCTTGCCTTCTTCCGGAACCTCCTTGGTCTTCTTTTCTTTACCTTTTTCCTTTTCTTTCGGTGCAGCCGCTTTTTCCGCTTTTATTCTAGCCAGCTCTTCCGTCCTCTTTTCGTTTGCGGCTATCGCCTTCAGCCTGTCGTTTATAGCCCTGATCTTTGCCCGCAATTTTTTAACGAGCGTATCTTTATCGATGCGAGGAGACTCGATTCCCTTTTTTGATAATGAAGACAGGCGATCTTCCAACCTTTGTTCAAAATACGCCTTCTGATCCATTTGCGTCTGCTTCTGCTTTGATCCCATATTTGTTCCTCCCTTTCCGATTCCTTTGTTTCATTCCGGCAGTTCATGGACAATGAATGGTTTTTTTTCTGCCGGGTAGATTGATTATTGAAGATATGTGTATCAGGAATTAAATCGAAAAGCCAATACAATTCAGGCTCTAAGTAAACATTTTTAACGTCGTAAAGATCTTGGCAGTGAAGGGATGGCAAATGCTAAGCAATTTCGAATATCGGAATAATGTTTTCCCTGATTGTTTTATTGAAAATGAAGGTGACATAATTAAAAAAATTTTCCCCATAACAGGATAAAAAATGGAGGTAAATAAAATGAGAAAATTATTATGGAGCTTCATTTTACTGGTTGCATTTTCTATGATTTTCGCAGGCGCCCTTTTTACCACAAAGCCTGCAATTGCCGATGATAAGATGGAGGCACGTCAGCTTGTGGAACAGGCCAGACTCAGCTGGGAAAGCTTGATGAAGGATGATTTAATGGGTATCATGCGCGATACTTTGAAAGACGCCAAGGGTATATTCATTATTCCGCAATTGCTCCAGGGTGCCTTCATCGTCGGCGCATCAGGCGGGAGTGGCGTGTTTCTGCAAAGGGATGGAGGTAATAAGTGGACTGGGCCTGCATTTTATACCGTCGGTGGGGCCAGCATCGGGTTTCAGATAGGCGGCGAAGCCTCTGAAGTCGTGCTCCTTGCCATGACAGACAGGGGTGTTGCAGCTTTTCAGTCCAATAATTTCAAGCTCGGTGCTGATGCGGGTGTTGCACTGGGACCCATAGGTGCGGGCATCTCCGCGCAGACGGCTAATCTCAGTGCGGATATTCTCAGCTTCTCTCGGCCGAAAGGGCTTTATGGGGGCGTATCGCTGCAGGGGGCGGTCGTTGCAACACGAGATGGTTGGAACAGGGCCTATTACGGTAAGAATGTCAAACCTTCAGACATCCTAATCCGTCCCACGGTAAGCAGCTCCCAGGCATCGAGACTGCTTGAAGAGGTGGCCAAAGCAGCAGCAAAGAAATAGGGCATACCCGGACATGATGTTGGTTATTACATCTTGACACACAATTGCCGTTTGTCTATATTTACGGCTGAAAAACAAGTCCTTGAGAAGATGATGAAAAACATATTTTTAGAGACTGTTCAAAAATGTCCCAGATGCGAGGCGCGCATGGTTCGACAAGCTCACCATGACAGCATATTAGCTTGTCCCGAGCGTGTCGAAGGAAGGGCTGAAGCGCACCGAAGCAGACGCCGTCCCCGTGCAGACGGGGATCAGCGTTTTTCAACAGTCTCTTGAGGATGACCTATGCCCATTTATGTGTTCGAATGCTGCAAATGCAAGACTGCCTATGAGCGGATCATGAAGGTCGACGAAAAATACGATATATTGGAGTGCCCGTCATGCGGTGCGACAAAGCCAAAAAAATTGGCTACATCCTTCCGGACCCATGCGTGGTCGAATTTTCTGGACAAGATGGAGAGGAAGATCAGTCCCCATAAATTCAAATAAGAAACCCCCATAAAATAAGAGGCCACAATCAACAGTATTAAGTTGACTTGACAGACTGCCTACATGACACCCTTGTAATAACCGCCGTCTATCTGGATCGCCGCGCCGGTGATGAAACCTGCAACCTCAGAGGATAGAAAGGCCACCAGACCGGCTAATTCTTCCGGTTTACCTAGACGTCCCATCGGGATTTCTGATTCCCATCTTTTAACGATCGCCTCCGGTGTTGTGCCCTCCCTGGCGGCAACGGCCTTCGATACTTCCCTCACCCGTTCCGTCATGGTATAGCCGGGACAGACGTTATTTACGGTAATGTTGAACGGCGCAAGTTCGTTGGACAGGCTCTTGGCAAAACCGATGACACCGGAGCGGATTGTGTTGGACAGGATCAGGCCGTTGATTGGCTGCTTGACGGAGATGGAGGTCATATTGATGATCCGTCCCCAGCGCTTGGCCTTCATAACCGGAACTGCCTCGCGGGTCATAACAATGGTGGACAAGAGATTTAGGCGAAAACCAAATTCCCAGAGGTTGTCGTCAATATCAAAAAATGGCTTCGACGGCGGCCCTCCGGCATTATTGACTAGTATATCCAGTGTACCGTAATGATCCATGGTACCGTGGACAAACTGCCTCGCCTGCTTTGCATCTGTCACATCAGCGGGAATAGCAATGACCTCTCCTCCCGTTTCCTTTATTATCTCCTCCCTTGCCTGCGGAAGATACGGATCATCAAGGGCACAGATGGCGAGGCGCGCCCCTTCCTTTGAAAGTGTCTTCGCCACAGCCAGCCCCAATCCCATGCTCCCTCCCGCTACCAGGGCGACTTTGTTCTTCAATCCCAAATCCATATCTACCTCCTTGAGAGATGTTCACATTGGCTTTTTGTCTTTATCACATTTTAAACCGGAGTTCTCAACTTTTTAATCCGCGCTCATTTTTTTGCAAGGCCTCGGATGCCTTTTTCAGGAGGAATTCCTGGAAGGCCTTGTCATGCTCAACACAAAAAGCCTCCTCAAAACCGCGATTCATGTGGTCCAACATGTTTGTCTTTATGAAGCGAAGGGCAGCTAATGGAGCCTCAAGAATGGTAGCAGCAATCTGACCTGCCCTCTCCAGCAACTTGTCACCGTCGATAACCTCGCTGACTAGACCTGTGCGATGGGCCTCTGCTGCATCAATTCTCCTCCCTGTAAAGCAGAAGTCCCGGGCCAGACCCTCACCCACAATCCATCGGAGGGGGGTAAGCAGAGGTGGTACACCGAATTTAATCTCCGGATGACCGAAGACAGCGGTCTTTGCGCATATTCTCAGATCACATATCTTTGCCAGATCAAACCCGCCGGCCAGAGCCGGGCCATTCACAGCGGCGATTGTGGGCTTGGGAAAATACCAGATGTCCCTATGATACCTTGCCGACGTTTCGTAAATATCATTATAGAGGGCGGGTTGCTTGAATTCACCTAGATCAAAACCTGCGCTGAACGCTTCGCCCCTGCCGGTGAATATGACCATTCCAATGGTTACGGATTCCTGCCAGTTCATCAGACACGCTGATATTTCACGACGCATTTCAATGGAGATTGCATTCCGTTTTTCGGGACGGTTTAAAGTAATGATCCCGATTCCGCCTTGTTTTTCTACTGCTTCTATCGTCCGGAACTCCATAATGATCTCCTTCCGTGAGTATAGACTATTGAAATATGAAACTGTATAAATTGGGAAGCGGTATCATATTTACAATAATCTCAAGAATGAATCAATGAACGGTTTAGAATGATTTAGAAGGAGAGCCGCCCCATCGTAAGACGGGACGGCTCGGAAGGTAGGCCTGTATATGTTGGGTTGACTTTTATAAGATTTTACATGAATGCCGCAAATTACAGCAGATCCTGCCACATTTCCTTGTAGACACCGCTGCAGATGATCACATCATCGACCTTCTCAAAATATACGTGCTTCTGCAGATCCTCCTTTGTTACGGGGTTGTACCATTTGTAATCCACAAAGCCACTGCCTTTGGCGTTGCCGACTTCAACTATCTCCCGGATAAAACTCCTACCGTCGGAATCTTTAACGTCACAGAAGTCCTGCCCGATATATTTTTCGTTGATCCCGTGTGCAAGCATGGTTCCTTTGAGATTCAATACAAAAACATACATTTCTCCCTGAATAAAAGGTCCTTT
The DNA here is from genome assembly GCA_035625045.1 of Syntrophales bacterium. Classification (GTDB taxonomy): domain Bacteria; phylum Desulfobacterota; class Syntrophia; order Syntrophales; family UBA2185; genus DATKLL01. The sequence goes on from DASPQI010000223.1 coordinate 8,149, forward strand.
GGGATTTGTGAACTCAGCCAGGGCAATCGCTTTACCGGCTTTTTTGTAAAATGCTATTGCTTTCTGCACCCACTCTTTCGCTTCTTGCTCTGATCTTCCGTACATATGACCCTCCTTTTTTAATAAACTTTTGCCCGATTAATTTGATTATTAGACGGGTTTTAAGTTAAATTTCTCAATAGATGAATCTACACATAATACAGTATAAATCCCAAATGAGAAAATGCAATATTAAAAATATATCTAAAAGTATTAAGAAAATATTAATATTTATAAGTAAAAAGGAATGGGTTTTTACTCACATGCCAAGTCATAATGGATGTTATGATTATTATTGAAGAAACAAGAGGTTATTACTTTATCGGCCATTCTCCCCGCTCTTTGAGTACATCCCGGTATACCTCTAGCGCTTCATTGACGGCAGGCATTCCCGCGTAGGTAGCTAACTGAAAAAAAACCTCAGCAAGTTTCCTGGGGTCACAACCTACATTTAAAGCCGCATTCACATGAAGTTTCAGTTCACCGGTTGCCCTCAAAGCTGCGAGCATGGCACAGGCTACCATCTGCCTTTCCGGAAGGGTTAAAACGGTCCTGGAATAGAGGTTACCCGTAATAAAACGGGAAAAATCGTTGGCAAGATCTTTGTCAAATTCCCGCCACATTAAGTAAGGAGGGTCCATCTTTATCCCTTTACCAAAAAGGGCGTTCGCTGTTTCCTGGGTTCT
>DASPQI010000224.1:0-5133 GCA_035625045.1 Syntrophales bacterium
GCGCAAAACCTGATGAATATAATCATTAAAGATATTGTGAGAAGGAGAATAAAATGCCACATGTTATTGTAAAGCTATGGCCCGGAAGATCCGAGCAACAGAAAATTCAGCTTACCGAAGAAATCGTCAAAGATGTAAATAACGTCCTGAACTGCGGTGATGAGTCAATCTCGGTAGCCTTCGAAGAGATCAAACAGAAAGATTGGGCTGAGAAGGTCTATAAACCTGACATTCTAAACAGCCCGGCGAAGCTATACAAGAAACCGGGATATAACCCGTTTGAATAAAACGTATGTTGAAGACTATTAATGGCAATTAAAACCTATGAAAAATTACACAAGAAAAACTCTTGCAACGAAACTTGGCATCGGAATTGAAACACTGCGGTATTATGAAAAGATAGGCCTCATATCCCCTCCAGGGAGGATGGCGAATGGTTACAGGATTTACACTGAAGAGGATGCGTTAAATATTGAGCATATAATCGCAGCTAAAAAGTACGGATTTTCCCTCGAAGAACTCAAATCGATATGGGCCATGCATGGGAAAGATAGCCTTGATAATGAAGATCTGATAAAAATTCTAAGTGATAAAATAAAGAATGTTGAAACACAGATTACAGAATTGAAAAATCTGAAAACTCTTATACTCAGCCTCATAAAATCTTATAGGTGACAATTTCACCCGATCAAATACTGTTAGTGGCTGTTCAGCTCCCTTGCATGTTTACGACTTATAAGGCATAAATATCGGATTTTTCCCCCCAGAAGGCGGTAGGATAGAATCTGGAAAATATGTCTTAATCGAAATAAAAATTATTTTTAAAAATACTTGACTCTGTACTATACAACAGGGTTTATAATTAATATTATTCGGAGGATATCTCTTATGAGAATCGCCGTTTTTGGTGTGACTGGCGGGACGACAGTGCAATAGTAAAATAAATCATAGGGGTGATATATGAATGACAATTCAAATGAAATCTACGCTCTGACGGGAGCAAACGGACATCTCGGGAGACTCTCGCTTAATTATCTTATGGAGCAGGTAAGGCCTGAACAGATTGTAGCATCAACAAGAAATCCCGAACTTCTATCCGTATTTGCCGAAAAAGGGGTTATGGTGCGTCATGCTGATTTCAACGATCCTCAGTCTCTCGTTCGGGCGTTTTCAGGCGTTACGAGACTTTTCATTATTTCAAGCAATGCATCTTTTGAAAAAAGGACAATTCAGAAGGTCGGTGCGATTGAGGCTGCTGTCGAATCCGGCGTGAAGCATATAACCAGCACATCCCTGCCAAACCATGGTCCCGGCAGCCCTGTTATTGACAAGCTTGTCAGTTCGGGGATTTCCTGGGCCGCCCTCGGCATGAATATCTGGATGGATGGAGTTCCGTACTTTCTTAATTCATTACGGATAGGAGAGAGGATAATGGTGCCGGAAGGAACCGGCAAGCCCTGCTGGGTATCGCATGAAGATTATGCAAGGACTTGCGTATCGGTACTTGCGGGAAAGGCGAAGTTGAGGGGATTTCATGAAGTGACCGGGCCTGAATCATTGGGCCTGTCCGAACTGGCCCAACGCTGGTCTGAAATCCACAGGCGTAAGCTTGAAGTATGTACAGCCACCAGTGATAAGGTCATTGAAAGCCTTGTTGATAACGGGATGAATTTAGATCAGGCAAGTGGTATTGTCGGATATTGTGAAATGTTTAAGCAATTTGAAATTCCTGTAAGCGGTACTGTCGAGAAGGCTACGGGAAGAAGCCCGGCCAGCGTGAACGAAGTTCTCAGGTCCTTAACTTTTCTGGATTAATTAATACACCATCTTCTTCATTCCTATCGATATGTTAAAGGGTTCAAATAAATGCTTTTCAACCTTCCATCCCTGTTTTGAAATTGCTTCGCTGAATTCATTAAAGTCCCTTTCAATGCTTGAGGACGGGAACATGTTATAGCGCCTGCTGATGTTGTCACGGATGCTTAAGGTCCCTGCCATGAAAACATCTTCAGGAGTTCCTTTGTAAATAGACCGCATAATTGAAAAGAGAACTTCATCGGTGCAATAATCGAATATACCCCCTTCGGAAGAAACAGCCACCACAGAATTGTCTGGAAGATTTTCAATCAGGTACGATTCAAGCTTGACAAAATTATTCCAGTCATGTTTCCTGATGACCATATCGGCTTTTAATCCTTCGAGAGCACCTCCCGTCGACTGAAGGGCCTTCAGTGAATTCATGGCGAAATCAGAACCATCGGTGTCAAGGTCCAGGAGATGAATCTTTATCTCACGTTTCAAGTTGACAGGCACTTCCTTGTTTAAAAGAATCAGGGTGTTCAGGGTGTCCATCGAAGGACCGCCCCCTATATTTATAAAGTGTAGAGGCAGAGAAGGTTTTTTTATCAGTAATGGTTTAAGTCCTTCAGCAAGTAAATTGGCCATATCCTGCAGTCTCATGCGTATGCCAAGGCCGGCCAGTCCTCCTGCTATGTTTTTATCCATGAAAGTGGCATAACTTCCAAGATTTTCTGCACCCAGTTTCAACAGATAGATAGTCATTCCAGTGGTAAAAGTGTTGGCAGAAGACATTATTCCACGGCCAAGATAGGACCTTCGTAACAGAAAGAAGACAATAATCTTACGCAATAGGGGAGGGATCTTTCTGCTTTTCTCCCCGTCGTTTATTAATTTCTGCTCCAGTGCTTTCAGCTCCTTCTCATCGGGATTAACCTTGAATGACGGGTGGGTTATATCGATAACCGGCAGCTCCAGCCCATTCCTGGCGATGACATAGGATATGCCCGGTATCTTATTCTTTTCATATATAATTTTCATAATGCCGGCCTCATTAAACGAACAGATAGATATTATATTCCGACCGTAATGAAAACTCAAAATACTCAATGGCGGTTCCAGTACCTGACCTGACGGCCGGTCAGGACAGTTTGAGTTAAACCTGATAATATTATTATTCTATTATTTTGATATGTATGGCCTCTACTCCTTCTTGATGCTGAAAACCTTGCCTCCGGAGCCGGCGGTCTGTATCTCAGTGATCTGTGGAGGTCTGACCGTATTATACTTCTAAAGGATTCAATAAATCCCTTTTCCCAATTCCGCCCAATGGGCGCCAGTACCTGCGGTCCCTGGCACAGGCATAACCTTGCTGCCCCAAATGGCCTGTTCCCGAAAAGGGGCAGTTATTAGAATTTCCCGTAATAGGTCAAATATGCTCCGCATATGCCTTGAAGGCTATGTCGTCTTGGAAATCAGGCAAGGGAATGGTGATGGTTTGACCATTACGAGTGACAAGAGTTGAATTGATAATCGTCACCCCCGTCTTTGTATCGTAGAAATCCACCCGCCAGACATTTACTTTACCGCGAAGGGTAATTGTTACAGTTTGCTTGGAAATGAGGGGTTTCATATGCCAATTCGGGGGTTCACATCCCGAATCCCGGAACCAGCCGAGCACCATTTTATCATTACCGATAGCGGCTCCCCACACTCCGGAGGAGTAAGAGGATTTCAAAGGTTCAAAGCCTGAGAAATCAACCCCTTTGACAAATTCTGCCGATGGTAGCTCTTTCATTGAATACTTTTGGACAAAAGGCATACCTTCATTGGAGAAATATATGGCGAAACTGTCTTCCCAATAGAGGGCGCGTCCATTCATAGCGCCCGATACTATGGCTGCCCAGATAGCATGCCGGACGCCAATCTCTGCTTTGGGTGGATATTTATTTGGGCCTTCGAAACTCAAGCCGGATTCTCCGATCAGAACAGGACGGTTGTACCTGGCAAGTGAATTACCGGCATTTAAAATGATATTTTTATCTAACTGCATAGAGGGCGGGTATGGATGGATGTTGATGAAGTCGATGGATGTATCACGGTAAAAATTGGGCCAATTACCTGTATCGGCTAAGGATGCAGTTACTGGTCGTCGGGATGGATCGGCTATCCGGATCAGTTTGACCGCGCTGTTGACGAACTCGATCCCCGTTGTTTCGTTAACACCGGAGGCAAGATTTACCTCAGAGAAGACCTCCCATGCGAATATATTTTTCCGCCTCTTCCAGTGCTTGACGAGGGTCTGCATCCAATCCAGCCACATGATTTGGGTGGCCGACCCTTTTTGGAACAATTCGGCTGGTGTCTTAACAGGTCCGCCATTAGCATAGTTCATAGGGTTTGACTTCCATGTAGAATAACCTGCACCGGCATTCCAATCGAACCAGCCGGAGAATACAGGGAGAATATAAATTACATCCTCCCTGGCCCTGTCGAAGACCTTGTCCCATTGAGCAACCCAATTATGATCCACACCTCCCTTGCTGGTATACCCCATACCCATGCTATCGAGCTGGATACGAATAAATTTACTTCCCCCGGCCTTTGCCCAATCAAGGAAGGTATAATAGTGGGTTAGCTTATAGCCTGCAACATTCCGGGAGAAAATGAAACTCGGTCTACCATTCAAACTGAAGTAGAAATTACCCGGCTTAAGGGTTAATGCAGGTAATGAAATTGAGTGATCATTTACCCTATCTGTACTGTCGCGGACGCCATTTTGGAACCTTCGGGAGCTTAAGCTATCCGATTCCAGGGCAACATATCCCCTCCCTGTCAACCTATCGACCCAAGAGGATTCATGCTGTGAATCAGTGAAGCCGCTGAACATGACGGCAACCGGGAATTGACCGTTACCGCTGGGCTTACGCAGAATGCCAGGCAACAGCAATGCCTTGCTGCCATGCCATGACTCCGTCTGCGAGGGAATTGTCACCTCCTGCGCGGCAATCGCTTGAATGGCGACTACAAGAATCGGCAGCAAAAAGAACAGTGATAACCTCCTTCCAACCATAACTTCCTCATTTTTCATTGAACCTTACAACCTTTTTGCAGAATCAAGTTAAGCAAAATAATTCATTTAATACTCTTCCGTATTTTTATAGCCAAGGAAAGAATAAAGCCTTTTTCTATTATAAAAAATCTCAGCCAATATTTCTTAATTGACACCTGAAATCCTTATAAACAAGACTAACAAACACAAGTCGCAATCATTATAACCATTATTTTTGACCTATCAATGACTATTTGGTCACTAATAACCATTTTATGCCAAAA
>DASPQI010000225.1:0-5705 GCA_035625045.1 Syntrophales bacterium
AAACAGAATATTCTGCCATAGCGGCCCTTTTTCAACAGGCCGTCGTTCTCTTTCAGCAATAATTGCAGAGACTGTATGAATCTTTTCCCTTGCTTCGCTTATCCTACGCATACGCTTATCTTCCGGTCCCGGCCCGCCCCAGGGAATATAGTTGGACGGCATAACAATAGCAAAACCCGATGAGAGAAATAATCCTCTGGACTTCATGAGTTTTTCCAACTGCAGCAATGTGGCGGCCACCTGTCCCGCATTGACAGCAAGGGCAAAGTAGTACTTGGATGTATCGATGGCTAATGAATTGACGAAGGTGATAACCGGCTGCGGCAACCCCCACACATGGACAGGAAAGATGATGCCAATTGCGTCGGCCCGGCTATGAACCGGATTACTGGTGGCCCACCGCATGGGGATAAGCTCGGCGTTGCCAAGTTTGCCTGCCAGAGTGCGGGCAGTCCAAAGAGAATTGCCCGTGCCGGTGGCGAAAAAGAGATCAGTTTTCATGATTAACACCTGAAAAAGAATATAAAAATTTAAACGCATTCTATAAAATGGTTGAGTTATGAGTCAATATTAAAGTAATCTATTAGTGGATTCCCGATCAGGTCGGGAATGACATGTTGGTCATGGATTCCCGCCTGCGCGGGAATGACGATAAGGAAAAAGATTTCTCCCTGTCGGTCGAAATGACATGGTGGATTAATTCGTGGATCCCGGATCAAGTCCGGGATGACAGAAAAGGGGCTGGAATGACGGAGGAAGGACATGAATATGGACTTTATGGAATTATTGGTAAACAGGCGGGCTATTCGGGACTATCAGAATAAAGAAGTGCCGTTATCGATTATCAAGGAAATACTTCAGGACACCTGTCTTGCGCCGACAGCGACTAATCGTCAACCGTGCAAGTTCATAATTATCAGAAACCGTGACTACATGAAAAAACTCTCTGATGAAAGCAAGAAGAACCTTCTTTCTGATCTTGAAAAGAATCCTGAATCACCACTGAAGAATTATGAAGACCGTCTTCGTGACAAGCAGTTCAATGTCTTTTATAACGCGCCTTGCCTGGTTTATGTCATCGGTCCCAAAAATGTCCAATCACTCGACGTGGACTGCGGGCTGACAGTCGCGTATTTAATGTTTTCTGCCACCTCCAGAGGATTGGGAACTTGCTGGATCGGATTAGGCGCTCATATTCGTGACCACAAAATCCTTGATGAAATGGGAGTGCCGGCGGATTGTGAAATAGTGGCGCCTGTTATTATTGGTTATCCAACCAGCATTCCTCCTGCCTCAGAAAGGCATGCCCCTGATATTTTGAAGGTAATGTGAGTGAAGCATTGGCGAAAAAGGGGGACAAGACTGGATTGCCACGGGCTGCGACCTCGCAATGACAGGGCATTGATTGTTCGTGGATTTCCGATCAGGTCGGGAATGACATGTTGTTCGTGGATTCCCGCTTTCGCGGGAATGACGAGGTGATGCGGGAATGACAAGGAAGGGGTGGAAATGCCCATGAATAAATTGTTTTGTCTGCTGATATTTGTTGTCATTGTCCCATTTTCATTGGCAATGCAAGATATTCCTAACTGGCGGCCTCCTGCCCCATCTGAATTAGGAACAGATTTAGAATGGAGAGCGCCGGACCCAGATCATTACCTGGTAGCAAGGGCCGACTTTGATGGTGATGGGGTACAAGATGAAGCCCGTCTTTTGATTAACGACAAAGAAAATAAAACAGGTCTCTTTGTCTATCTCAGCAGCCGGGCGAACGAACCGCCCCTTCTCGTGGAAACCATGGATGACAAAAAATGGATCGAAGTGACCGGCATCTCTGTCGCGAAGGCAGGTACTTACAAGACCACATGCGGCAGAGGATATTGGTATTGCGAGAAGGGCAGGCTGTGGGTGTTCACGCTAAAGAGGCCGGCAATCGATCTCTTCAGGGCCGACAGTGCAAACTTATTTTTAATCTGGGACGACAAGTCGAGCAAATTCGGCAGAATCTGGGTTAGAGACATACGTGATCAATGACAGATCATCCCGGCAGACAAAGCATACACATGAATACGCCTGTCTCTACAACCTATAAAAGTGGCAGCATTAAAGCCAGCGCCGCACGCGCGCCTTGTACCTGAGATATTCCTCTCCGAACTTTTGCTCTAGGTAACGCTCCTCAGCGGTAATAATATAGTGGCGAACTATAACGATGACAACAGGCAGCAGGACTAGCGCCCAGAATACGTCGAACCATAGTCCCAGCCCCGCGTACAGGAAAGCAAGACTTACGTACATGGGGTTTCGGGTGAATTGGTAAGGGCCAGTCGTGACGAGAGCGGTGCTTGGCTTGATCGGAAGCAGGCTGGTGTGAGCACGCCGGAACCAAACAATACTCCACACAGCAAGGATTGCCGTAATGCCCGCGCACAGGAAAGCTATGACTCGGCTAATAACCTTCGGAAGTATGCCGATCGGAAAGACTCTCTGCAGCGGGAATCCGATAGCGAACACCACGGCATAGATCAATGGCGGAGGAATCCACTCTCCTGAATGGTGCATCGTATTGGGGTCTGTCGAATCACCCATAATAGAGGCTACTCCTTGCTAAACGCATGTTGAAGAAACGAGATTGTCGCTCCGATGAGATTATAATTCAGATTATCATAAATAGGAAGTTATGACAAAGGTTGTATTGGTAAGAGCGTGACAAATATTTTTATCAAAGGGGGTATGGACTTACTGTTGATGTTTTGCTGATACTAGTTTATTCTCGCATTATCCTCTATATAAACAAGCATTGACTTTCGTTTAGATTGGCTATTAATTAATGTTCTAAAACAGGAGGGATACATATGGCTAATGCTATTGGAAGTCGTTCCTTCGTCTATAAATTCGTCAAACTAATCCAACGCTTTTTTGATTGGCTTCATTTCTGGATGACAGTACTGAAGCCTTGCCGCTTCTCTCTGCTCATGGTTATTATTGGTGCAGCGATATTGCTTACTGTGCCTCAAGGTACAGATCTGCTGAGAGACTTAGCCGAACGCATCTCTGGTAACAGCGTCAATAATTGGATCCGTTTCTCTTTTTTCACGAGTGTTTTGATCTGGGCTGTTTGCAGTTGGTACTGGTCTCGAGTCATGCTCTTCCTGTGCTTTCCGGGCGTTCCCGGAAACGATTATAAACTGCTTAAATTTCGCAAATGGGTCCCTCGATGCATAGGCTTTGCGGCTGCGTTGAGCATCGCTGCTGCACTCGTTAAAGCTTCCTTCGGCTATGACAGTCGGAATGACTACGCGAGCATCCTGCTATTGGAGTACGCAGGTGAAACATTAGTCAGCGCGTTGATCTTTCTCTACGTAGTATCAAATCGTCGTGACTGGATGATTTCAGCCTATAAAAGTTTACAAAGCGTAAGGATATTACAGAGACCGATCGTTTCACCATTTGTGAGTTTTCTCAATGTGCAGCCGGCAGAAAAACTCGAGTACGGCATTAAAGATGTCGGAGAACTTCCTACGAGTGTGAAGGTGGTCACCTGCGCGACTTTTTTTGGAGCAGTTTTTCTTTTTCTACTCTTTTTGTTCACCTTGCAACAAACGGCTCCGTTGATGGGCACTGCCGCAATTTTTCTATTTGCTTTAGCAGGGTGGATAGCTGTTGGCAGCTTGCTTGACTTCTTTGGGATGCAGTTGCGTTTCCCAGTCGTCACTTCTTTGCTCGTCCTAGCAACTATCTTCAGCATATGTAATGACAACCATACAGTGCGCACAATTCCAACAAAACCAGTCCCCATGGAAAACCGTATGGATATACGCCATGCGCTTAAGACTTGGTATCAGTACCAATTGCGGCGTGCGTCTCCGACCGGAAATTATCCACTCTTTATAGTCGCTGCCGAAGGCGGTGGTATCCGGGCCGCATACTGGACCGCAAACGTGCTCAGTAAGATCACAGACAGTAATCCCTCCTTTCCAGACCAGTTGTTTGCATTAAGCAGCGTCTCTGGTGGCAGCCTCGGTTCAGCGGTTTTCATTGCACAACTAGCAGATGCTCCGGTGACGGCCGATGGCTTTCATTGCGACAAAGATGGCCGCCACCTACCGGGTGCTAGAGATTTCCAGCCTGTAACGAAGCTCATCTTGGGTGAGGATTTTCTTTCACCGGCAGTGGGTGCTATGCTCTATCCTGATCTTGTCCAGAGATTTTTGCCATTTCCGATTGACAGGTTCGACCGAGCGCGAGCGTTAGAAGGCGCATGGGAGCGCGCCTGGAGCAAACACACCGGTAATAAAAGATTTTCCGAGCAATTCGACAACCTCTGGCCAGTTGGAGGCAAGACATGGACACCGGCGCTCTTTCTGAATTCCACATGGGTTGAGACGGGCAAGCGTCTGATCGTAAGCAATTTGAGGCTTACTGCCGAGGAGTTCAACGACGCAGAGGACCTCAACTCTTTTTATACCGAACAGTCGCTACCCCTTAGCACTGCCGTACACCTGAGCGCGCGCTTCACATACATTAGCCCTGCAGGTACACTTAAAAAGGATGGGAAAATTTATGGACGCGCTGTAGACGGGGGATACTTCGAAAACTCTGGTGAGACCACAGTCTTTGAAATATTGAAAACAATCGACACGCTTGCTAAGAAAGACATCAGATGGAAAAAAATCCAACCTATAGTGATACATATCAGCAATGAACCTGTTGATCCAAAATTTACCAATATTAGCCTCGGCACTGATAAAAAGTGCAAGGACAAGGCCAGCAGACCGCGACACTATCTCAATGAGGCGCTCTCACCGCCGATAACACTTCTCCACACTAGAAATGCACGCGGCGTATATGCCCGTGAGACGGTAAAGTCGTACGATGTGGCCTACAAATTTTTTCAGTTCGGCCTTTGCAGGGATAGAATGGAAGTTCCACTCGGATGGGTATTGTCTGACGTTATTCAGGGGCAGATGGACAAACAGCTTGTTGAAAACAGTTGCACAGTTTTTCATAATTCAGATAATCTGGAGAAAATAAATGTCTTACTTAAAATGCGGTATAAGCAGAATAATGTTAGTGGGCAGATTAGTGAGACTCCTTCGTGACGTCACGCAGAACTCTTATCTAAAATGTGATATATATTCAGGACAGCCAACGAATATGACTACCAAAGAAAGGGGAAGTTATATGAGAAGACTTTATCTTGTGCTATGTATTGTTTTACTCGTGGCGGGATGCAATAAAACACATCCTCCCGGTCCTACCTGTAACCTTCATTGGCTGCATGAAGCTCAAGTAAATATCTCCCCCACTTCAGCCCCACCAGCAGGTGATGAAAGTACCATCCTGAGAGAAAAAGCGATCACCACTAAATCGTCACCGTCAATTTTGTTGCTTCGCGAAAAGATCTCGAAGAGCTTTGAAAAGCGACACAAGAAAAAGCTAAAAGCAATAAAACCGTCAGAGGCCAGCTTCAATGTCCTAATGCTGTCAGCAGGAGGCCAATATGGCGCATATGGCTCAGGGTTTCTAAAAGGCTGGAGCGAGAATGTTAAACTCACGCCCCGAGACAGCATTGACATAGTTACTGGTGTAAGCACAGGTGCCATGATGGCCACTTTTGCTTTTCTAGGCTCATCGGATAATCCCGTGGTCAAGGCAAAGTATGATGATCGTCTGAAAGAAGAATATACCACTCTACATGACGAGGA
>DASPQI010000226.1:0-4633 GCA_035625045.1 Syntrophales bacterium
ATGTTGCCGAAAAAAACATTGCCTACAGACTGCAGAACCTAATAAATGCCCCTCAATCAGTCAGGAAGATTGATCCTGGAAAGGCCATTCAGTGGGTGCAGGAGAAACTTTCCATTACCTTGGCGGAAAAGCAGATTGAAGCTGTCAAATGTGCTGTTGAAAGCAAGGTCATGGTGATTACCGGTGGTCCCGGGACCGGCAAGACAACAATCATTAACGCCATCATCAAGATATTCTCCGCCATCAAAGCCGGCATCATGCTTGCTGCTCCTACAGGTCGGGCCGCAAAACGCATGACTGAATCCACGGGATTTGAAGCGAAGACAATCCATCGTCTGCTTGAATTCAGTATTCAAAAAGGCGGATTTAAGAAGAATGAGGAAAGCCCACTCGATTGCCAGTTGTTGATCATAGATGAAGCATCCATGGTTGATACCCTTCTGATGCATCATCTGTTAAAGGCCATACCGGTCACCGCAAAATTTATTCTTGTCGGTGATGTTAACCAATTGCCGTCAGTCGGTGCCGGGAATGTTTTGAAAGATATAATAAACTCGAGTGTTGCGCCTGTAGTAGAGTTAAGGGAGATATTCCGTCAGGCAAAGGAAAGCTCGATTGTAGTCAATGCACACAAAATCAACGAAGGTGAATTCCCAAATTTACAATCACAAAAGCTGGATGACTTCTATTTTATTGAACAGGAGGATCCGGTAAAGGTGCTAGAACTGATCATTAATCTTGTTCAAGACCGCATCCCTAAACGATTTGGTTTTGATCCCATAGATGACATTCAGGTATTGAGCCCCATGCACAAGGGAACTGTCGGCGCCGGTAACCTGAATGTTGAACTTCAGAAGGCTCTGAATAATAGAGAAGACGGGATAATTAGGGGTGGCAGGAATTACCGGATAAACGATAAGGTCATGCAAATCCGGAACAACTATGACAAAGAGGTTTATAATGGCGATATTGGCAGAATAACCAATATAGACGACGAAGCACAGGAGGTAACGGTTAAAATTGATGATCGTGAAGTAACCTATGACTACAGTGACCTGGATGAACTTGTTCATGCCTATGCAGTATCAGTGCATAAATCCCAGGGGTCTGAATATGCCGCGGTTGTCATACCTCTTCTGACCCAGCATTATATGCTTCTACAGCGGAACTTACTTTATACAGGTGTAACGAGGGGAAAGAAGCTTGTAGTCATAATTGGCACGAAGAAAGCTTTAGCTATTGCCGTAAAAAACAATAAACCTCAGAAAAGGTATACACTGCTGCTGAGAAGATTGATAAAACCTCAATCCTGATTTTTCCTGGCCAAAACTTGATACCGAAAAGAATCTTAAAGGGATTCGCTCACTCCTTGCAATGGCTGTGCTGATGCCGGAGGATTTGAACCTCACACATTATGCACTAACATATTGTATTTATTGATATATTATTTGACTTACCGAAAGTTTACTGAATAAACGCTAATGCGTAATTGCAAACAGAATGTATTTTGTGAATGATAGTTCTAAAATTTCAAAAAAGTCAATGCGCCCTTTTTCCATTCAACATGTCCTTCCAGTCGACAAGTGTCCCTTCCTGTATAAATAAAGTACTATTACATTTTTTCTCCTCTTGACATTAGTAAACATTAAGTTTATTATTCTATCATGATTCGATCTTTTCGATGTCGTGAAACGGAGAAACTTTTTCATCGGGAATTTTCGCGTAAATTCCCACACGACATTCAAGAAAGGGCATTTATGAAACTAAATGCTATTGATGCAGCTATTCATATCCATGATTTACGACTCCCGCCTTCAAATCGACTCGAAGTTTTAAAAGGGAACCGGAAAGGGCAATGGAGTATTCGAATTAATGATCAATGGCGGATCTGTTTTGAATGGATAAATGGTCATGCGGAGAATGTAGAAATAGTAGATTATCATTAAAACGGAGGTATTTATGCGTAAGAAACGTATTTCACCGGTGCATCCTGGTGCATATCTCAAGGAGTTATTGGATGAGCTGGAGTTGTCGCAATATCGCCTTGCAAAAGATATTGGTGTACCCGCCATGCGTATCAATTACGTCGTGAACGGAAAACGGCCAGTGACCGCGGAGCTTGCCCTCCGTTTAGGCAGGTATTTCGGGCAGAATCCGCGTTATTGGTTAAACCTTCAAAGCCGATTTGAAATGGATATTGCGGAAGATACTCTTTCAGGCGAAGTAGCACGGCAAGTTCAACCTCTTGCGATTGCTTCGTCATAGCTTCATTGGATTAATGATATCGGAACGGCTAACCTACCTGGTTATTAGCCAGGGTACTCTGTTTTTTCGTGAAACAAAGTATTAAATCATTATAACATACATCCCTTTTTCCTTGTAATCCTCATTTTTCAAAATTATAATTTCATGCTACATTACAAACGCTATTCATTAATAAAAAAGATAGTCAATCATAGTTTTTTATGACTCAGACGCTGCTTATTGGGGAATGGTAGCAGTAAGCGAAGAAAGAACAGGAAATGATCGGCCACGGTAGATTGTGAAAACGGTTCAATCCCGCTGAGCCGTATTTTAAACCAAAGAGGGGAATTCCTGAATCTTTAAGGATTGCTGGCATGGAATACAAGCTGAAGCGGATACTCGGGTTACTTTGTCTGGCTTACTCAGCGATTTCCTTGATTCTACTAGTATCAGTCACTGTTATCCCAACAATGGCAAGAATTACCAATAGGACTTGGAGAGATAATATAATATCAGTAGGGTTAATTTATATATTCGGTACTCTGGGTGCCCATCTGGTTAGGAAAGAACCTAAGCCCAATACCATTATGAACCTCTATATCTTTATTCTTCTACTCAGCCCTATTATCGTTCTTCAAGCTATATCGAAAACAGAACAGTTAACACTAAGAACGGAATTGTTCCCTTGGCTCCATGTCCTTTGGGTTGCAATCTCCCTGATCATTGTTTGTATCCCTTATCTATTCGGGCACAATATCCTAAAACGGTTAGAGGCCAGGTCATCAAGATCGAAATCAACACCCTCTAAGATCCTCCACTTTGTTGGGATGGCGTGCTCCTTAATGCCATCAACAATTGGTTTCTGTTTCTATTTGCTGGGAACATCCAAGGATGCCGTCTGTTATAGTGTTGTTCTTTCATACATTGCGGGCGCCGCCTGGTGGTTCTGGTGGATTCATCGGTTTTCAAAAACCTCGATGGTAATATGAGTTAGAAAGTAGGTACGAATGAATAAAACAATAATGGCCTTAATTAGTTTATCAGTAGGGTCCCTTTTGATAGTTTTATTTAAATTTTTTGCCCGTTTTGTTATTGAACAGCAAAATAGTCAAATATGATAGACAATGAACTGCAGAAATGTTTTGTCCAGATTACTTAGATATCTGTCTTTCCGATATGTGAAATAGAGGGTCCGCTCGATGTCGATTCCTGAAATCCGCAGCGTTTTGATCACACCCAGGTACTCCTCACGTGCGACAGTAATCTTGGATACGATCGACACGCCCAGGCCCGTTTCGACCGCTTTCTTTACTGCTTCTGTATTGCCCAATTCCATTGCGTTGGTCAATGTAATGCCCATCCGGCCCAACCTTTCTTCAATTACTGTCCTTGTGCCGGATCCGCGCCGAGAAAGAATGAATGGGCAGCCAGATAATTTGTGTGGTTCTATTGTACCATAACTGGCCCATTCATGCTGGCTGGGCACGATCAAGACCAGTTCATCCTTATGAAAAGGCCTCGTGATCAATCTGTCATCCTGGATGGCAGCTTCGAGAAAACCGAAATCTATGGAATTCTCAAGCACCATCTCCACGACCTGCCGATTCAGCGCAATGTCGAGTCCTATATGAATATTGGGATACGTTGATCTGAACTGTCCCAGAAGCTTCGGCAGAATATATATGCCAATGGTGTCGCTCGCGCCTATATTCAAGGAGCCGCGGTTCAGTCCCTGCAATTCATCGATCTCTATCTTCAGTTGATCGATTATGCTGAATATGATCTCAGTTTTCCCATAGAGGATTTCTCCTGCCTGGGTCAGTACGATCTTTTTCCCCAATCTGTCAAAAAGGCGTGTTCCGTAATAATCTTCCAGTTCTTTGATGTGTTTGCTGATTCCCGGTTGTGTAAGGAATAAGGTCTCAGCGGCGCGGGTAAAGCTCTTCACTTTGGCTGTAACATGAAACACCCTTAATTGATTGAGATTTAGTATCATCACTTAAAATTATGATTATTATGAAAATAATTCATTTTATTTATATATCATATTTCCTTATTCTTCAAGCAAATAACATATGGAGAGGAAATAAGGGTATGCCATGATTATTGGCTTAGATTGATGCAGATACATCTGATGAACAATAGGAGGTGAAAAAAATGTCTGTGTTATCTAATATCGATGAATATCAAAGATTGTCAAAAGATCAACTGATTGATCTTGCCAAATTGTATGGCCGTTTAGCTCTCACAAACGACGGACTCTGGTTTGTTTCAGTTGAAAACCAGGCGGGTACTGAAGAAGCAATCAGACAGGATGAGATCGTTTGGGGCAAGTACGGAAAAGCGGAAGGAAGATTGTTGAAGAAGTTCCTTTCACTTGATGTTGTAA
>DASPQI010000227.1:0-2016 GCA_035625045.1 Syntrophales bacterium
AGCAGCGGTATGGAGCGGGTCAAGGTCTATAATGAAAAGGGGATGCCGGTTAAAAAAGGAGTGGGAGTATTTGCAAAGATTTTTATGAATCACTTTCTACTCCTTCCTGTTGAGGATGAGGGACGTCTTCACGATCCGGAACTCCGTGAGAATTTCATTGAGAGGATCTTTACGCTCAAAAGGTGGCGGGAGGTATTAGGAAAAAGAGAGAGTCGGGGAAATGTAGTGGACTTTCATACAAAGCATAAATTATTAATTCTCTCTCATAGCCCAAAGCATTACCAGGCAATGGGAAGGTTCGTGGCCCAGGCCCAAGACCTACCATTGAAAGAGCTTTCCCGCCGATACCAGATTTATCTTATGGAATCCCTGCAATTGAAAACCACAGCCAAGAAGAATGCCAACGTCCTGATGCATATGATGGGTTATTTTAAGGAACAATTATCCTCTGACGAAAAACAGGAATTGCTCGAGGTGATTGATCATTATCGGGAAGACTACATCCCTTTGATCGTTCCCATTACCCTCATGAATCATTACGTTAGAAAGTATGATCAGCCTTACCTTAAGCAACAGGTTTATTTGAATCCCCACCCATTAGAACTTCAATTACGAAACCATGTCTGAAAGATCACATATCGGAAAAAGATGAGTTAGAAGCTCCTGGCTTATCTTCGACCGAGATACCACCATTCCATCCGCTGGGCAGAAGGCTTTCCATCCATCTGTCTCTTACTTCTGATTATGCCCACGATCCGACGGTTTTGAGCCAAACAATAGCTTGACAGTTTTCTTTTAGGTGCATATAATCCCTCCGTATATAGAATAAACTTAAAAAATAATGTTAGCTCTTAACAATTTAGGAATCAAATGGTAAAGAAAATCCTGAATTACCACGAAGGTAAAACTCATATTCTTTTAAAAAGAGTTTGCGAAAGATATGGATCTTCAGTATTCGCTAAAGTCAGATTCGGATAGACGATAAGATCGGGACCTATGTGCGCTCAGGCATACGGAGCCAATTGTTTCCTATTCCAGAAAGTGAAATTTTAGAAGAAATCCTGGTTTTCGAATAATACGACAATTTGAAATCAATATTGGATAAAGAATCCCAGGGCAGGCCGTTCTATTTGATAGAAAGGCTTTTAAGAGACTTTCGCAGTAGATACAAAAATCATTGCATGTCAATACTATGCTATTCACCTAAAGCTATTGGCTAAAAAAGATTTACAGAGATAGCATTCCAGCGGATGGCTTACAGCCACCGCTGATTTCGGCCGTTATACATTGAAATAACAAGGAGAATGACCCTTGGAAGGACCCAATGAAACTGACATTTGAATGGGATGAAGTCAAAGCAAGAGAAAATCTTAAGAAGCACAAAGTGAGCTTCGATGAAGGTAAAACGATCTTTAGTGACCCTTTCCTGCTCACGTTTCCAGACGTTGAGAATTCTGGGACTGAGGAGCGCTATGTCAACATCGGTCTGTCCCTCAGAGATCGGGTCTTGGTTTTGACTCATACGGAGAGACAAGGTAAAATACGTATTATAAGCTGCCGCAAGGCAACAGCGCGGGAGAGGACACATTATGAAGAAGGCTGAAACTAGAGAGCGAACAACGATAGAAGACATGAGACCAGAATACGATTTCTCCACCATGAAAGGAGCGGTGCGGGGTAAGTACTACAAGGCATATCGCGAGGGCCATAAAGTCGTAATTCATAAAGAAGACGGTACTGATTCGGTTCAGTATTTTAAGCTCGAGGAGGGAGCGATTATGCTCGAACCGGATGTAAGAAAGTATTTTCACAGTTCTGAGTCGGTCAACAAAGCCCTTAGATCGTTGATCAAGATCATCCCATCAAAGAGGCGCGCATCCGGCCATAGGTCATAGGAGATTGTACCACTGCATAACCAGTCGTTCCGGCGGATCGCTGATTAATCCAGCTCCCGGCGGCCCGCAGAGCCATCCCTCTTAATCATATGAAGAGTTCATGTAATGATAAAAGGCGTGG
>DASPQI010000228.1:0-2242 GCA_035625045.1 Syntrophales bacterium
TATTTGTATTTTTTTTATATGGTAATAGCTATCGGGCGGGAATTCTGGCGGTTCCGCGAGTGCGCAGAGATTATTATATCTGTAACAGTTGCCGCTATCTGGTTACTTTTAATATTCAGTTCAAGCTATACGCTTATTATAAAAGAGGCTACCATTATAACGAATCTGAAATCAACACTCATAACCGGAGGATGGACGTTGATTGCAATTTTACCAATCTCTTTGTATGGCCTAAAGAGATCGCAAATTTTAAAGGGATGGTCACAATAGAATAATAATCGTGTGAATCATGATGCATCACCGATTGGAGCCAAGACAGGGAGTTCAAATATGTATGCCGGAATTTTCCGTCATTGCCCTTCTACTGTCAATTTTCTATTGGCGAAAACATAAAATGGTTATTCATTACAATACGCTCCCCCGATACTTAAGGGGTCTTGGCCGCCTGTTATGTATTTCACCTGAAGATATAGTATCTGCTTTATCAAATATGATTCACTTGCCTGTTGATAAGATTACGCATGCAGAGGGTCTTCCGAATTACTCTTATTTACATCTCAAGACCATGGAAACGGTCACAAAAATCGCTAATGAATTGATTCCTGAGGTGAGGAAATACTCATGGAGTAAATGCCTTGAGAAACTGCTTGATGAAAAACCATCTTTGGCATATACGGCCAAATACTTGTCTCAATATCAGTTGTTCACACACATCATGCCGATGGTTGCCTGTCACGAAACAATACACGGGCCGGAAAAATATGTTGTTGTTTGGGATCCCGGGTGGCCCCCTGAGTGGAATAATTTACTCCGTTGCAATCTGGGGTCGATCAAATTTGAGTTTTTCAGATGGCCACGATGGTATCTCCTTTTTACAGGTTTAGTGACCAGAATCATTCTGTTTCTAAACTTATTAGCGATCATGGTTACCTATATCGCAAGAAGAGGTGTAACCCTTAAACCTATATCGAAAGAACGCGCCAAAATAATAACTGAATTCATTGACCCCAAGAGGCTTAATAATACCCCATACGATGCCGATTATTGGATAGATGGGCAGAATATAAGAAAAAACGATATTCTTTTCTTTTTAACCAACAACCAAAAGAGGATCCTTACTAAAGACGGATATACCCTTGCAGATATTAAGAAACTTTTTCAGCAGAAGGGTTACAAATTGGCCATCCTGGATGACTTGCCGTACACGTTAAGCGCCCTGGCCTTTTTCCTCTCCCTATATTTTGGAATCGCAAGAGATTTTTTTATTCTAAATAGCCCTGTCTTAGCTCGTACATTCCTGAAAGCCTGGACTGAATATCTGGAGTTTCTAACCATATTTCTTCACTGCTCCTCGAATACCCTTATCTATTTAACGTTTCCCAACGGCCATACGAGTGTAAGGTATGATGCTGCAGTACTGACAGCGCTTTGCAGAAAAAATTCCATTAAAAGTGTAGGTTGCCAAACTAGAACAATCTATGCAAACAAGTTTGAAGACTGTTTTGATTGTTTCGATGTCTACTTATCATGGGGGAGGTCCTGGGATCAGATTTCGGATGAAAGGATGTTATTTATCGATAAAATAATCACAACCGGTTGCATATATCTCGATTCTTTGCTTCAGAACTCAGCAAAACACCCTAACAGAAATGGAATTTCCCAGCACAAGGAAAGTCTAACGGTGTCGATATTCCCCTCGGACATTTCAGACGACCATCACTATACCAAGAATTATACAGAATCCTTACTAACCAATTGCTTGGAGCTGGCCCGTGCGTTTCCAAACTTCATTTTCAGGGTAAAATCCAAAGATCCGAAATATACTGAAATCCTATTAGCTGATAGAGATTTTCGCGAAATATATTATTCTAAGCTGTCGGATAATTTCAGTTTTGTAAACAATTTGCAATATAATTATGCTGAAATTCTTTTTTCCTCAGACATTGTAATCGCCATAGCTTTTACTACCCCGGGGTTTGAGGGCTTGATATTGGGCAAGAGAGCCATATATTACAGCAATCTCGGGTGTGGCGGGCAACCGTTTCAACACCTCCCTTTCTTTGTCGCAAACACCGGGGAGGAATTAAAAGACCTATTCAATAAGGCTATCGAGGATTATAGAACTTACCCAGAAACAAATTCATCGGAAATCGACAAATTGGACCCATTCAGGGATGGTCAAGCATTGAAAAGGATTAACCATTCATTATTTGCAGAGATCAAATGATTCTCTTTTTATCAG
>DASPQI010000229.1:0-4330 GCA_035625045.1 Syntrophales bacterium
AAAAAGACTCTTATATGTATTTTGGGGCAGCTTTGGCCAAGACGGGAGTTATCTCTCATGAAGAGGTAATAAAACAACTTAAAGAATACAACAGGTCAAAATTCTGAATAGACAGATGAATTCCAGGTAAAATCGTTTATCTGTTCGTCAATCAAATATAATCGCCTCGGTCGTCGAGAACTCCTTCCTTGTACCTGACCCTGTTGCTTTTCCACCACAGGTGAGATATTCTTCGGAAACAAATGTTGCGGACCGATGTGGCCTATCAAGAGTACGTGTAGCTATCCGCAGATGACTGCTTGAAATATCGCGGATATTTGGGGCATATTAATACATACAAATCTATAGTTATAGGTGTAATAGGCAGAGAGAGAAGGCAACCTTGCTCTCTCTGCATTCTATGGCAGAATTTACTCGGACTGTTCCCCCTATGGCTGCTTTATCATGATTAAAGCCTGGTAATCAATGATGCAAGAAACTTTAGATAATTGGCATCTTTTTTTATCAGTTGAATTCCGATTCCATCTTTTGAAGGTATTCCCGCTCTTTCGAAGATCAAACTATAACGCTCCCTCGTCTCTCTTGTGATTCTGCCAGTCAATTTTGATGTCGAGCCATCGGGCAGATCGACAATCATTTCAATTGTTTTCTCGAGGGGGAGTAGTTTTCTAGTCTTTATGAAAAGGCCATCCAAAGACAAATTTCTACATATTCCTCTGTAAGTCTGACCATCCGAGGTAAATTCAATAGTGCAACGCTTTACAAATCTTTTTTGCCTTCTCCTTTCATGGTCCAGTTTCCGCATTGTGGTAATCCTTGAGCCGCTTATCAGAACCTATCTCAAAATCGATACCTGTTCCTTGATCTTCATAAGCTTTCCGCCAATTTATAACTTGAAGAAGAAATTGATACCTCCTACCAGTAAACTTAGATAATCAAAATATAACCTTAACAAACTCTTGATACTCGGGTAAAGAAAACTCGATCCCTACGCCAACCGTTTCTACTCCGTTAAAACGACACTTTGTATGTCTTTTAACAACCCCTTCAAATGCAGATGTTTCACCCCTGATTGTCAGACAGACTTTAACGCGAGTCCCTACAGGTGGAGGTATACGTTTTGGGATAAGGGCACCCTCTTCCGAAATATCAATAGTTCTAATTTCATGGACTTTCCCTTCATATTCTATCGTTGCTACTAACCTCTTCGGGAATCTCGGACTCCTTCTTTTTTCTGGACCGCCATACCGACCTATAATCATAATTATTTGCCCTTATTATGGATTCACAATCTCGATAATGTTATCATAAAATCCACTGGCAAGAAAAGCTTTCTGGCTATTTTTTGTGTTCGTACATTATTTCTCTCGTGTCTTTCACCCGCAATTAGCAAATACCGGACTATTGTAAGTCCAGGATGAGAGGATGTCTGAAAAAAACAAAATAGTTCAGTTCTACAAGGAGTTACAGATTTGACATTAGATTTATAGATGCACAGTTAAGACTAAAATATAGCTTGCAATGTGTCCTAAAGCAGGACGATGTGACCGAAAATATACTAACAGTACTTCTGACGAGGAGCTTTCCAGTCATTCTGAGGTTCACCAAGTTAAGTTTCCAGTAACCAACGCGAGTTTCATTTTTGATATCTGAGGAGTACCCTCCAAATATGAACTTTTCGCAGCATTGGTATGATTTGGATAAAACGTGATATTATTTCTCAATATGGAGGAGAGAAGATATAAGAGATTCTTTATCGAAGGCAAGGACGTCCAGTGCAGGATGTTTTTTGCCACCGAAGTGGAGATTCTCAATATAAGTTTCGGCGGGGGTGCTCTCAGTTTGAACAAGAGGCTGAACATGGGAGAAGAATATACCCTTAAGATTGAGTCCAAATGAAACTCGGAGAAGTTAAATTCTTACAAAAGGAAGACCACAGAGTAAACCACCAAGATCCCACGTTCGATGACGTGCGGAAAAAGGCAAACGAGGTTGCGAACTACCTTAGACATCACGGTCCGTTTGGGCTCCGCAGGCTTGGGCTTGACGACCTTGGATACACAACCATGCCCCAGTTGATGAAAAAGCTGGAAGACAGGTTCGTTCCTGAATAGCGCAAAGCGAGCGGTCGAGGAACCGGCACAGGGAGTCACCAGAAGGATAAAACACATTTCCTCTCTTTTCTTGATGAAAGCATCTTTGGGTAGTTAACTATGTATAATGATTTCAAGTGGTTAAGGGCTATTTTAAATGTGTGAAATTTGACCGGGTTGGTTTAAGGAGATATAATATAATGGTATATAGAGATAAAAAAAGGAGTTGCGGCTTCGGACCCGGGAACGACAGAGGACTAAGCAACTGTGTTAGGGAGCAGGGCTCGGGTGTGGTGAGCATGCCTTCTGAAAAGAGGGAAGCCTAAAACATCCGTCGAAGCGCCCACTTTAAAAAAGAGCTCATGTCTCCCCCCGGATCCGGGGTTCGCAATAAATATCCTGGAGCCATACAAGGGAATGAGGATATCCGTTAATACAACGGTTAGCGACCGCGGTAACGGTCCAAAGATAAATCCGCCCGAGTGTGGCTCTATAATTTTGATCTCCCACCGCAGTTAACAGATTTTGCAACTTTTTAGAATACTTTAAGGTTTATATATGAAGCGAAAAAAAGTCGCTGACCAGGAGACACATTTTAGTGAACCCGATCTCGCGGAAATGATAACGCGCTGGGTAGGGCCCGATAGGGTGCCGAAGGGACTCAGAGTCGTCACCGACACGTCAGATTTCTTCAGAGTCGATTATGATGACGTTGTCGTTCTTGACAATCATCCTTACTTCATCCGGAATTACGAGCGCGAGGGTCGCTTCGGCATAGATGAGGAGCCTAAATTCTGGGTAAGGAGGGCTGTAGATCTGTTGGACGGCAGCACAAAGATTGTTAAAATGGTCTTTCATGAACAGTTCAAGGCGCGTGTGGGTGATTTAACATTTGAATGCGTCCGCAGCCCTAAAAAAGAGGGTGCCATTCTAGATATGGTCAGGGGCCACCCGAACTTTGCGCAGGGTTTCTGGGTCGAAGATGCGTCTGGGAATGTCGTCAGGATCATAGACTTCATCCAGGGAAAAACGTTTGCAGACTATGTGCTGGAACTCGGCAAAGATCATGAGGACTATTTCTATAATCATTTCCCCCTTGTGCTGAGCGAATATATAGAACTCGCGAAGGCAATTGGGTTTCTCCACGAGAACTACCAGAAACACGGAGACATAAGACGTGACCACATAATAAAGGAAAAGGACACCGGCCTTTGCCGCTGGATAGATTTTGATTTCAACTTCCTGCATAAGGAAAGCATGTTCGGATATGACCTGTTCGGGCTCGGAAACATATTGGCTTATCTTGCAGGTCGTGGCGATGTGATGGCGAGTTGGCTCAGGGAGAACGATTCGCCGGTTTTTAATAGACTATCTGCCGACGATATGAACATCATCTTCAATAACCGCGTTGTCAACCTCAGAAAAGTCTATCCTTACATACCGGAGATTCTGAACCGCGTCCTGCTCCATTTTTCCGTGGGCGCAAATATCTTCTATGATAATGCCAATGAGCTATTGACCGACTTGCAGGAGGTGAGAGACAGGATCAGAGACCGCAATCAGGGAATGGCCGAGGTACGATGAGAACAGAAACTTTGGAGTCTTTCAATAAAGACCGCCGCATCCTTATTGCCGTGGATAATTCAGAAAACGCGGAAAGAGCAATTCTTTATGTTGCCGATTCCCTGGGAGGGGTTTCGGGGTTTTATGTCACCATTCTCACCGTCATACCCGAACCTCCGGCTGACTATTTTGAGACCGCCACAGAGTGCAACTCCTGGATCGAAGAGCAGAAATCAGAGGCAACACGGATGCTCGACAAATACCGCCAGATACTTATCCAGTCCGGGTTCGTAGAAGATAAAGTGGAAACTATCATGGATATAAGGAAATGCCCGTCTGTCGCTGACTGCATCATTGATGTGCAGCAAAAACTCAAATGCTGCACTATTGTTATAGGAAGGCGTGGCGTATCCAAGAAAGAGGAGTTTCTTTTCGGAAGCACATCGAGCAAGATCGTGCGCTCTGGGAAGAACTGCGCTGTATGGGTCATTGAATGACATCATTCACGGAATACACCAGCCTTACTGTAAACACATACTGACCGGAAGCACGGTCGGTTATTTCACTTTGACAAAAGGATATCTTTCCTTTGTTTTCCTGGTCATGAGGCCGACTCCGGCGCGGTTTTCTACGGTTTCAATGATAATCATTTTCTCAAACTCTTCAATGTTGAC
>DASPQI010000230.1:0-7313 GCA_035625045.1 Syntrophales bacterium
ACCGGCAACATGCATACATCTATGGTGGTTGATTTCGGCAAACTCATTTGTAAATAGTTTGGCCATACCTTCTAATATTCCCAGCCGGTTTTCGCATTGGTAAGGCTTTTCCTTGACACCGGGATTTTGAATGGCTACAGCTTCAATAACGTTGGATTTAACCTTTTTCGTCTGTAGCGTAGAACCTCGGGTCATATGGGGAGAAAGTTTTTCTAGAACAGTGTATGCGGAGACAGGTGTCATAAATCCCAGTGTATATTGTGACACTGTCCCAACCGAACAGGTAAACTGCCCGACCTTTCTGGCAATGTCCGGATCACCGATCGTTTTTACAAGAATTTCATAGAATCTATCTACCTGTCTCTGGGTAAGCCAGTGTCCCCCGTCCTCGAGTTGAAAGGTCGTTATTCCGGCATAATCCAAAATGGGAATTATATCTACCTGAGGATGATATTTGCTTATATATTCAGCGAAGCTCTTGATGATTTTTGTATTATAGAGAGGGGTATCGTCCATTTTATCTCACAATGAATGATTTTTTAGAACAACTAGTCATACTCCATTTTGAACCTTCGCTGCATATACTCTACAAATTCGTTTGCACTTGGGTGATGTAATACATTTAGTATCCACATCTGATATTTCTTTTCGCGGGGGATGTTAGTAATATCGGCATAAACAGACGGATAAATTAGAAGGGGAATAACGTCAAGTTGATATACTCCTGTAAGTTGTGCAACGGCAATAGAAAAAACTTCCCAAGGCAGATTTTCCGGGTCGATTACCAGGGCCTTGATGCCGTTAAGAAGTTCAGATAAATTTATTCCTACATCTGATTGATTTACAACCATAACTGCCTTCAGACAACCCCTGTTGACGAGAGAATATATCTTCCATTTCCTTATGAAACCAAGCCGTTGGGCAACTTGTTCCAGAGATTCATCAGAAGAGTCTCCTCGCAATGGACTCAATATGTCAATCAAAAAACCGCCGGAGTAATGTTTGAAAAATTGTTCTAATTCCCATAATTCAGAATGGGTACTTTCATGTAATGTCCATCCCGAAGGGAGTTGGTGCTGAGGTTTTGCCACAGGAAATGTTAAATAGGAGAAAAGATCGAGTGAACATATTTGAGGATTATTCATTTCCCTTGCGAAATCTCCAAAGACGCGGTCAGGAAATAAATTATCCGAACGGAAATAGCACATTATATAGTCCAACTTTGCAGAGGGTAAATGATACATACCGTACAGAAACTGCA
Source organism: Syntrophales bacterium (assembly GCA_035625045.1). GTDB lineage: Bacteria > Desulfobacterota > Syntrophia > Syntrophales > UBA2185 > DATKLL01. The sequence goes on from DASPQI010000230.1 coordinate 1,262, forward strand.
CCATCTGCTTTAAAACCAGAAATCCTGGTCGTCTTTTCTCCAAAGGCCTCGCTGCGTGGTGGTGTATCAGCCAGGAGCGCTCATAGGCTCTTATCATGGACAAATGGCCATAGATGCGTCCATTTTGCTCATAGGTAAAGTGCATGGCAATCTCAGAGTTTTCCTGATAGAGCTTCCTGTAGGTATTCTTAAATTCTTCTCGATGATCTTGAAGTAATTTATACTTTTTAGGGTATATAAAACCGGTATCGAAAAAGAATTCCCAGAGGGCATCCATGTCCACTTCTGTGGATATGAAGGAATGGGGGTCCGTGTTTAAGCTGATGATGCGATTCAAGCGGCTGTAGCTATGAACATCCATATCCAGTATGGCAATACCGCAGCAGATTTTATTTTCATTCTGTTTCTGGCGATAGAGGACCTGGGCGATACACGCCATTTTTAATTCTCCAGCATAGACGATTGATAGATCGTGTATGACCATTCCTGGCATCAAAATTCCATCTTTTGCGTCGTCATATACAGAAAATCCTGTAATAGATATGTCGAAAATTTCACGCTGGACTTTTCTTTTAAAAAAGGGATGCTCAAATGTAGCAACAGGCGGTGGAAAGAGCTGGCGGCGGGGATGGCGAATTTTTCTTTTCTGAAAACGCTTTATTTGTTTACTTAGAGGGGAGAGCACAATTTCCCACTCGAGAAGATTATGTCTTTGTCTTATTAAGGAACAATTTCCAGAAAAAATCATTCTACCGTTGTCATTCAATCGGATTGTTGCTGTGACATCCGGGTTGAAACAATGGTGTGAGGAGTGCATTTCGGGGTTGACCTTTATACGAAAAGCATTGGTGCTGAAATCGATTAGGCTGCCTCTGCCGAAAAAACCACTCTGCATCAACTCTGCGGTAACACCCCGGCAGGCGAAACGGTTTGTCCCACGCCGGCTCAGGATATAGCTATTTTCCGGCAGCAAGACTTGAAATCCTGCATTGCTTATGCTCAGAAGTTTTGCAGGGATAAGTATGATGAACTGGTTGTCTACGGCTATCAAATAATTAAGCTGGAAATTTTCAAGGCTGAAACTTGCGTAACCTTTATCCCATGAGCAGGTTAATTTATCCTCCAGACAACCCTCGGGAATGGCATTTACGAGAATCCCTTCCTCATACTTCGCGTTGCGCAACAGTACGCGGACATAACCGCCCGTAAAATTAATATAGTTTAGTGTATTTATCAGCTTTTCTTTTTCAAGACTTTTGGCGGATTCAATTGCATCAATTAGGTCATTGTGCTGGAAAAGCCACGGGGGGAGGAAATCTTCATCAGATTTTTTTCTGAAGGTTCTGATGTCGGTAAGAAAATTCTGCCAATTCTTTTTTTCTTCCATTTATATAAGTGCTAAAAATATTTTAAAAAAATTTATAGTAGTAAAATAATATTAATTAATAACTTGGATGCCTCTTGTTTTTAAAGATCGTAATTGTGTAAAAATTTGACAGCAAATATATCGCAGAAGATAGAAAGTCGAGTTCCATGAAACAGACTAGTTTAATATCGGATCGGGAGAAACTGTCAATAGCGGTAAAATAGCCGGTGGTCTAAATTCACATTGATAATAATGAATATGGATGTAGAAATGCTCTCAGTTCTTTCCCGAAATAACTAATCACTGTATGTAGAATTACCCAGTGGTTTAATGCGGAATAAATGATCGGATTTTTCTTTTCTCGATCTCTTTATCCGCGATTAGTATAAACAACATAGTCTGTCAGCTAATGTTATACATATACAAGATGGGTCTCTCATTGTCAAATTTTATATCTGCATAATAAGCGAGTAAATATGCTTTCTGAAGTTATTGAAGCTCTCCGCAGTAAGCTGCGGAAAATCTTCGATCCACAAGGAATAATAATGTTCAAGCTACGGGGGAATGCCCTCGCTGCGGGATTCGAGGTTTCGGAATAATTTTAAATGCTATTCCTTAGCCGGTCATCTTCGATTTGGCAAAGGCTGCCTTATAATCTCAATGTAACCTCCAAGCCCTACAGCCTTAAATGTATCATAGATAACCTCACCTATAGTGTGAACCGCTGCTTCGTCCGGATCAGGCATCGGTGATGCTATGATGAGCCTGTTACCGAATCTTCGAAAACTTAAGTCTATAATGCTATAGGCCACCATAACAATGCCGGACAGGGAAATAAGTTCCTTCTCAAGGGTAAGGTGCTCCATAGAAATCATTTCTTTCAAAAATTCCGGAAGTTTAAATTTCTCAATTATTTTTATTCCTAGGTGTGAATGATATGAAGAAATAAAATCTTCTCCGATCTCTGCTTTCTCATAGTCTTCGTTATATAACGATCTATATACCGCGATGATAATCTTACCTATTTCCAGGAGGAGACCGCCGAGCTCTACTTTCTTTGCATCGCTATCCCTGAGGCCAAATTCCTTCGCCAATATTTTGCCGCCGAGTATGGAAGTTGCAAAACTTTTGGCGAAAATAACTTTCACCTCTTTATCTTTAGACAGGGCGGCAAATGCCAGGAAGATGATGAGGACTCTCGTGAAATCCATCCCCAGCCTGGATACAGCCTTATAGAATGTATCGACAGAACCTCTCCTGAGCTGTCCGTAATAAACAGAGCTAGCTATATTAAAAAGCCTGACTACAATGTCATCCCCTATCTTCGACTTCAGCATCTCGATTTCCTTGTCACTCACGTCGGGATTGTCAAGCACATCGAGCACCTCCGGATCAAAGCCCATGTGAACCTTATCGAATATCTTTTTTTCTATATCCGCAAGAATCAGTTGTGCTTTTTCATCATCCATTTCGGGGCTTTTCCTCCTGTAGTTAATACTAGTTTATACAGTTGGGCTTCTCGGTAAATCACTCCGCCGACAGAATGGTTATATCAATTCCCGTTATAAATATCATAAATGTGTAAAGACTAACAGACTATAAATATATTAAAGAGCGAAATACATTCGTCTTGAGGCCGCGTTTTAAATCTGATAATAATTTCTATATGTCGCGGATCTGAGGTAAAAGTAGGCAGATTGGTGAACAAGTTGTACAGTGTATGAAAATTCCCTTAGTGGGTCGACACCTATGTATTCACAAGTTGCTTTTGACGAATTATGAAAGGAGAGCATTATGGGATTAGTTTATGAAAAGGAAGGACATATTGCAAAGGTAGGTCTTAATCGTCCTGAGGAAAAGAATGCCCTTGATCCCGGGATATTGATGGAACTGCATCGTGCGTGGGCGGATGTCAACCAGGATGAAAAAATGCGGGTTGTCATCCTCTATTCTTGTATGCCCGATATTTTTTGCGCCGGCATGGATCTTAAGACGGCTGTTCCTGTACTCACAAGGGCCAGGGAACCCGAGAGCGATACGGAACGATGGCTGATACAGATGGGGCAGCAGGTCGGGGAGGCCATGCTAAAGCCCAATATTGTGAAAAAGCCGGTAATTGCCGCCGTCAACGGCTTCTGCCTGACAGGGGGATTCGAGATGATCATGGGTGCGGATCTGCGGATTGCTTCTGAAAATGCGATTTTTCAGATGAGAGAGGCCAGTCTGGGGATCATGCCGATTGGTGGCGGTAACATATATTTACCTCGTATCATGACACCATGCCGGGCGCTGGAAGTACTCCTAACATCGGGTAATTTCCGTGCAAGGACGTTGTACGAATGGGGTTTTATCAATCACGTGGTGCCGTCGCAGGACGACCTGATGAAGAAGGCTGTGGAACTGGCCGATAAAATTGCCGGGAATGGTCCCCTTGCCGTTCAGGGAATTATTAAATGTGTTCGGGAAACGCGAGATATGTCTTATGCTGAGGCCTTCAAAAGAGAAGTCGAGATCGGTCTGCCTATATTTGGTAGCGCGGACGCGCGTGAAGGTATTCTTGCTCAGAAGGAAAAACGTAAGCCGAATTTCCCCGGCAAATACTGACAAGTTTGGAAAAATTCCCTGATATGTCTTCTTGACAGTAATGTATTGTGGCACTATATTATTAAATAGCTTAAAGATTTAAACACCGATAAGGAGGCTAGCTATGAGAGAACGACTTAATGCGCTGCAGGTGGCTCTCAATAACGAAATGAAAGAGCATGAATTTTATCTTAAAAATGCTGAGCGGACCAGGAATCCTGTTGGTAGGGCCATGTTTAAGCAAATCGGTGGCGAGGAACTGGAGCATTATGAGAGGCTGAAGCAACTCCATGCCAGCTGGGAAAAGGACAAGAAATGGCCGGAAACGGTTCCCCTCAAAGTGAAAGATACGTCTGTTAAAAATATCCTGAAGGATGCGGCCCAAAAAGCACCCAAGACAGTTAAGGGTGATGCAGATGACCTGAAGGCTATCCGCGTCGCAATCGAATTTGAAGGTAAAGGCGCGGAGTACTATGCAAAACTCCGGGATGAAGTCTCAGACCCAAAAGAAAAGGCATTTTTCAATCTGCTTGCCAACATTGAACATGAACACTATGTCTCTCTCAAAGAGACTGAGGAATACCTTACTGATCCTGTATCCTGGTTTAGAAAGAAGGAGCGTACCGGTGTTGATGGTGCATAGCAAGTTGGGATAGTCATTCCTCCTTTGTTCTGCTTTTCTTTCTGAAGATAACCCTTATTGGCGATTGATCAAAACCGAATGCCTCTCTGATCCGGTTGGTCAGGAAGCGCCTGTATGAGAAGTGAATGGCCCCAGGATCACGGACAAAAAAGACAAACGTGGGCGGAGCGACGGATACTTGGGTCATATAGCTGAAAGTATTGATTCTGCTCTGATGACGCGGTGGCGGGTTCGATTCGAGAAATTCTCTCACGACGCTATTAAGCTCAGCTGTGCCGACACGTTTTGTGTACTGACTCATAACCGTATCAATGATGTCAAATATTTTAGATACCCGCTGACCGGTGAGCGCCGATATGAAGATAATCGGAGCGTAATCCATAAATTTAATTACATCTTTGATGTCTTTCACATAAATTCCCACCGTTGAGTTGTCTTTTTTTACGGCGTCCCATTTGTTGACAACGATGATACAAGCGACCCCCCTTTCAAGCGTCAGTCCTGCTATTTTGGCATCCTGCTCGGTCATTCCTTCCTCGGCATCAATGAGTAGCAAAGCGATATCGCAGCGGTCTATGGCCTTAAGGGCTTGGATGATGCTGTATTTCTCCAGAACATGACTTACTCTGCTTTTCCGCCTTATGCCTGCCGTATCAACCAGGAGATATTTCTTTTTATTAAATTCGAAGGGGGTATCTATGGCGTCTCTTGTGGTGCCTGGCAAGGGGTTGACAATGGCTCTTTCATATCCCAGTATCTTGTTCACCAGGGATGATTTCCCGACATTCGGTTTCCCGATCACTGCTATCCTTATCTGTTTTTCCTCATCAATTCGTTCTTCAGCGGGAGACACAAGATGCCGAGCTACATCATCCATCAGTTCATGAATACCTAAACCATGCTGCGCGGATATGCTGTAAATCTTCTCCATTCCCAGTTCATAGAATTCATATACCTGGTTTTCGTGCTTCGGCCCGTCGATTTTATTTATGACAAAGAAAACCGGTTTCTTAACCCCCCTGAGGATATTTGTGATTTCCCTGTCTGAGGGTGATAACCCCTCCCTGCCATCCATGAGAAAGATGATGATGTCTGCTTCTTCCATGGCCAGGTTTGTCTGTTCACGCATCTGTATCAGCATTGTGTCCGTTGATGCCGGTTCAAATCCACCGGTATCGATCAGCGTATATTCCTTGCCATGCCAGGTGCAATCGGCGTAATTCCGGTCTCTTGTCGCACCCGGTTCGTCGATTACAATGGCCTTTCTTTTCTCTGACAGGCGGTTAAAAAGTGTCGATTTCCCGACGTTAGGCCTGCCTATGATGGCTATAACAGGTTTCATCTCACCATATCTCACTTTTAATTTTGCATGCTAACAAATTGCTGAAAAAGTCGCCACCGGGTCATTGCGAACGAAGTGCGGTGATCCCTTCTTTTACATAATTAACGAGTTAAAGATC
>DASPQI010000231.1:0-13991 GCA_035625045.1 Syntrophales bacterium
GATAAAACTCATGCACTGCTTTTAGTTGATGCTCCTCATAGGCTTGCCGTGGGCTTTTAAAGCCCAGTTTCTCCACAAGCCAGTACTTGGTGTATCGCTCGATGAAGTCTGCTAGCGCTATGCGAAGCTCCTCGATGGTCCGATAGGTTTCGACCATGGATGACCTGCTCTTTGAGAGTCCGATAAAAGCGTTCTGCCACGCCGTTGGTTTCCGGCTCGGCAACGTAAGCGAAACTCGGTGCGATCCCCCAGAACTTGATCTGGTTCTGGAAGTGGTCCGAAAGGTATTGAGGGCCATGATCCATCCTGAGCGACAGTCCATGGGCCATGGGCCGCATCGGCACTGGCTGATCCCAACCGGCCCGTAAGCGCCGTGGATACCGGCCGGAGGGCTGCGAACCGGTCGCCGGTCTTGGTCAGGCGCCAGCCCAGGCACTCGGCGTTCCAATGCTCCGCGGTCGTAAAGAGCCAGGCCAGCCTTCTTCTGTGGTGAAGATCTTCGTGCCGTCGGTGCCCCCCGGGATGTTCGGGGCTGCCGTGATAATCTTCCCCGCATGCTCTTTGGATGGTCCCTGGAACACTCGGTTCGGAGAGAGCAAATTATGCTCTCTCATGATCCGCAAAACTCGCTTCCGCCAGATCTTGTAGCCCTTGACGAACCGAAGACGAGCCCAGACCTTGCGATGGCCTTCTCCGATGAACCTGGACGTCGCCAGATCGGTCTTAATGAGATCGAGCTCGTCATCGGTGATGGTGGTCTTTGGACCTCGTTTTCGATTCACAGCCGACTTGGAATTCCTGGCCTTTCGCCCGTAATAGGACGAGCCGGGCTCTTCCGAGGCGTTGCAGACATGTTCGACGCCATAGAGCTTGCCCGTTGCCTTAGAGATCGCAGCGCTCATTTCTTCGATCTCTCCGGAGCCAAAGGGAGGGCCTTCCTCACTTTGTACCAAAGCAATCGTTCTCCATGGTGAGTTCGCCGAGCCGGCGCAGGGCGGAATCCAATTACGCTGCAACAGGAGCGCTGCCTCGACTCCCTGGAGGGCTTTTCGATGCCACTTCTCCAAACGATAGGCTCCGATGCCCAAATCACGGGAGAGGGCATCGATTGATTCACCGCGGAGCAACCGCAGGACGACTTCCTTCTTCCTGCCTACGCTCCAGCGGACAACTTCAGATGAAGCAGACGGCTTGACTTCTTTTCCCATGAACGGCCTCCTTGGACTTATGTTTTAACATAAAATCGGGTCCAAGAAAACCGGGGCCGCTATAGTAAAAAACGTACTATGCTTCGAGTTATCAATACGACGGTCACATTTTTTAGAGCTCAATAATGAAGGTATCCTGAACCTTGAACAGGTTGGGCCACTTAGACCTACAGCGTTAGTCAAACCGCTGTCTGATTACCCAAGTTTGTATTTCGGTTATCTCTCTCCCAATAGCAATTCTCGCAATTTCTCCATTGGGTGATGATACTTTATTGCGCCCATAATAATTCGCTTTATTTCCTTATTCCATCCAAGAATCCTGATGTTTGCAATACCCCCATAATGATTCATAGTGACAAACTTAGCCTGGAAGGCAATTTCATTCATAGAGCCAAGAACCTGTTTACTCTCCGTTTTAGCTAATCGGATGTTGCTATATTCCTGCATTACCTTGCTGATAACCCCTATAGGAAATCCTTCTGCTTGAAGATTTAAGTTCAGGTTGAGCAGAAATTCATCGACAATACTTTTAAGGTTGGTCTTTTTCACATTTGGGAGGATAAAGGAAAAAAAGGGTTTTCTCGTTAGTGAAGAGCAGGCATTTTTTCCTATTTGTCCATAGCAAGTTTGCATACCAGTTGCCGAGCACCGCGTCTGGTTCATCTGCACTTTGAAGAACGGGGTTCCCGAGTTCTTACAGGAGTTTTGGAGTACAGTGGAGAATCATGGTTTGCCCAGAACCGCTGGCTTCTTCCACATCAGATTCCTGCCAGAGACCGCATCTTCTCAACTATCTTTACCATCGCCAGTGTATCAAGTTTACAGTATTCCAGAAGTGCTTTTCTGATTCTTTTAATTTGTTCCTTGTCCTGAATCAGATTAAGCGTAGCATAAGTGTTCGATGCCATATCTCCATTTGATATCTCAAAATTATCATAGCTCAGTTCGGGTACCAAAGCCGGGAGTACTGCCTTAATCGAATAGCTGCCGTTCATTTCTTTAGTATAATAATATTTCTTCTGAAAAGGGACCATCAAATCAATGATACTATCGTGGATGCTCATAAGGCGTTTTGCATACTTCGGGAACCGGTCCGCCAATGTACTGATAATGTTTTTTTCAAAGCTCATGTTCCAAGTGAGCACGCATGCTTTCGAAGGCATTTCTTCTGTAAGATGCTTCGCGATTACTTCCCTCGGGTCAGTTCCTTCTTTAGCAAGGAACTCAATATGCGCGAGTTTACCGCTTTCCCTTTCCTGATAGTGAATTGAGTAGAGGAATGGGATATTCTCATAAGGTTTGAGTCCCTCATAGGGCGGGATAGCGTTCTTAAAGGTCTCGAAGTCCAGATAATAAAGCGGATAGTACAAACTACTTATAAATTCCTCTATTTGTTGTTTATTGATAAAACTCTTGCCCGTGATTTCCGCTTTGACTTGCATACGCTGGGCTGAATTCAGTGGGTAATCATCTGGTATGTCCTTAAATTTCAGGATGCCCTGATAGTAAAGACCAAATTTCCTTTCAGCTTTGAGTCTTGTGATGTCAAAAACCGATGGATGGGGGACATGCGACCAACAGTGTTCCATATAATCGCATTCGTACGGATCGGAACATTGGGGACCTATATCAATGGCAGGACATTTTCCACGCAGCATCTTTTTCATTGCTACCAAATCTTTTCTGAGCTGATTCTGATATTCTTTCACATCGCCAGTCATCCGACTAATAGTAAAGAGATTTCTTACATCCAACTCGCCCTGCCGAACATACTTATTATTAATATGAACAAGACATGCCTTTGAAACATTCAAACCAGAGCCTTGGAGAACATAGTACTGTATTGCCAGATCAGGCAGATGTATGTCCTTTACCTCCGTGGTGCTTTTTACTTCGTATATATCCCATCCCTGATGCCCTTTGTGAAGAATATCGACCATGACCAGTACACCATCATGCTGGAAAGTCGCTTCATAGATTGTTTTCACGCCTCGTTCAATGAGAGCTTTTGTCTTTTCGATCTTTTCTTGAAACGAGCTGTCTTCGAAACCGATGGCTACTCCACCGGGGAATAGATTCTGCCCCAGGAGCCCGACATCAGCACCTGCATTAAAAATTACCAGAAGTGACTCATCGGGGAGCGTACGCAATTCGGGCTTATATTTATAGAGCCAGAGGGATTTATGGCACTGCAGACCACGGATGAATCTTGATTTTGAGAGATATATTTCCACTTGAACTTTCGATATCATTATTCTTATCTGATTATTTTAGCAAAATATCAAATATAATTTCACATCATTACTGTAAAAATATTAAAAAAACAATTCCCCTCTTGTCCTTTCATTTTTGCTATAATCCTCCTCATCAACAGACAACGGAGGTCTCATTATGGCTCTTACCACAAAAATTAAAGCAATAGACTAATTATTTCAATAGACCTCGAAACGCTAACACCCAGCTCATCCGGGAAAACATTGGTGGTAGCAAGCACAAGGAAATAAAGAAACAGAGGTAATGATAGATATCAAGCTGGTTATTATAGAATTGAATGTTTATAGAAGAATTAAATGAGACCAAAGAATAATTCTAGTAATAGTTAACTAACTTTCTTAATGGGAGAAATTTCATGAAAATAATTGCGTTCAATGGAAGTCCAAGGAAGCGATGGAACACGGCAACCCTACTGCAGAGGGCTCTTGACGGTGCTACCTCACAGGGGGCTAAAACTGAACTGGTTCATCTCTATGACCTCAACTATACGGGGTGTATAAGTTGTTTTGCCTGTAAGACCATCGGAGGAAAAAGCTATGGCAAGTGTGCTGTTCGAGATGACCTTGCCCCTATCTTCAACAGGATTGAAGAAACTGATGCCATTTTGATGGGTTCCCCTATTTATTGGGGTGATATCTCAGGTGAGATGAAGTCATTCTTGGAGCGTCTGCTGTTTCAGTATACGACTTACACTAATCCCCCAGGCTCATTATTTACCAAGAAGATAAAGACTGGGTTCATCTACACGATGAATGTCACTGAGGAAATCATGAAGGAGTGGCAGTATGAAGTCAATTTTAACCGCTATAATGCGGCTCTTCAGAGAATGTTTGGGGAGTCTGAATATATGTGCAGCTTCGACACTTATCAATTTGATGACTATTCCAAGGTTCTTTCAACCCGTTTTGACCCTGTGAAGAAGAAGCAGAGACATGAAGAAATATTTCCACTAGATTGCCAAAGAGCATTTGATATGGGTGTAAGATTGGTTGAAGGAAAGGGATAAGGTCTCTCCCTAAGGTTGTGAAGTTTAGAATTAATTTGCGAAGCTCATCTCCCTTTATCTCTGACGGATGAAGTTATCCCGTTCTATTGCCGTGACAGCGTTTACAGCTTTTCTGGTCATTAACATCAAATGCTTTATTCCCATTATGACATCTACCACAGAATGACCCTTTGATAATTTTAGTCATATTCATCATGTACGGCTCTCCCTCTTGCAGGAAGTACTGGTAATGGCAATCTTGACATTTATTACCTTTATCAATCACATGCCTTTTATGACTAAACACAACTGGTAGGGCATTTTTAGGGGTAAATGTTATGTCCTTGCCTCCACTATCAGCTTGAGACAGAGTGACCATCGAAACTATGAGATACATTAGAAGGGCAAACATAGTATAAATCTACCATAAAAGTAATTTCCTGCAAAGATGCCAATATATACGTTGATATTTATTTATTAAATTTCGCAGCAATTGAATTTGTTTTTTTATTCATCTTACCAGCCTTCGCTTCTCATGGGTGAATGGTGTGTGATAATTTTTTATACTAACCTTGGCAGGTCTGCATCCTAATACGTTCTCACATTACTTCGGATCACCATCATCTGTTGTCTTTTTTTTCTATTCCGATAAAAAAAGGTTCTGTAATACTTTTTTACCATATACAATTAACTGTATCACAAAAAAATAGATTTTGCTATATCAGCATACAGAGGCCTTTTCATACAGGCCACAACAGATTGTGTAATACTTTAATCTACAATTATTTTAAGAATAAATTTTTTATTTTACGTTGACTTATTTTTTAATCCATGATAATTAATCAGTATTGAAAACAATTTTTTCCATCCCCTTAAATACGACGTAAAAATCAGAGTCAGTTTTTCAATTTCACCATACAAGTAAACTGGCATCAGCGTTTTCGACAAAAATCAACAAGTGCTGCTGATCGTTCCAGGAGGAAAGATGGATGATATCGGTCGCATATTAAAAGAAAGACGAATGGCCTGTGGGCTCGAAATTGGAGACGTAGCAAAAAGGACTTGTATCCGCTCCTGTTACCTCAAAGCAATGGAAGAAGGGCGATTTCATATCATCCCGAAAGTGTTCGACAAAGGTTATCTCAGGATCTACGCGAATCTGCTTAACATGGAAACTCAACCGCTATTTGCGTTGTACGATCGACAGAAATGCGACAAACCACTTCACCCCCAAACTTGACAGCAGCTCAAAACCTTAACGTACTTTACTCACCGGCGTAATCTACTCATCCATGCCCTTCATATCGAGCAAGATCCTTCTGCCATGTGAATTCTCATTTGAGGCTATAATAATTTACGATACAAATGTTCTAATCAAGTTCATTTAAAATCCACCTTGGCAAGGCTAGTGAAGGATAAGGATGATATCCTACACACTTCTCGCCTTTATAGGTCTCCTCTATGGTCGTTGAGACAATCCCGACCAACTCACCCGTTTCATTAATTATTGGGCCACCCGAAGTGCCTGGCTTTATAAATTCTCGAGATGGCATAAATATGCTCGGCGTATAGTCTATCTTTCGCGCATCGCAACTTATCCATTTATCATCTTATGACGAATATATATAAACTTTAAATTCGGCACCTAATTCAGGATGCTTTTTCTGCACTGTGACTGGTTCGTTTGAGCTTGCAAACTTCTCAAATTTTTCGACCTCTTGTTCTACTCCATCATAGCCTGATTGTTAATCGAGCGGACCAAGCACTGCAATATCACCCACAGGTTCTACTGCCAGTATTGCCACCTTTATTTCTCTGTTCGGAGTCTTAATCACTTCCAGGTGGGGATCAAATAATATTGATCTTATCGCCATGCTGCCACTACAATCACATTGTAGACAGTGTGCTGCAGTCAAAATTAACGATTCACTAACTAATACGCCCAGACCGCCAGCCTTACTTGTTGTTTTAATAGTCGCCGTTTTTTGTAATACCAAATTATTTACTATCAAACATGATAATTCCATCCCCTTAATAGTCCGACCTGACAACTGTACTACGCTATCACTTAATTTCCACACGTTAGCTTCCAAATTTTCAAATGACGGTCGTTTATCTGAGACTATTCGTAACGAGCAAATAGTTCCATCTGGAAATATTGGGCTCGTCATGCCACCTTACTGGGAATCAAATCCCTTTCTACTGAATTTTATTCTCTGTTTGAGCCTTCACAACATCCGGATATATATCTATCATTGAACATCAAATCCATAATCCCTTAAGCGCGTTCTGGCTATAGTTCTCTCCTCATAAGAAAACAGAATAGTCCATCGGGGTTGTGAGCTGTTGTCTTCTTTCTAGCCCTATGGGTATTACCATGGCCAGGTTGTCGCTTCAAACTTAATTTTAATGTGTTTCACCATAGGGTCCGCCATATATTTCTCCTGATGTTTTGGTCCCATCTTCCAGTCATCAATGGCCTTCCCATTACGGCGATAACTAATATCGTAGTTCTCGAGACTTGTCTTGAATATGTCAGCCTGATTGCTAGCGTCAACGTAAAGGGTCAACGAAGGATTAGCTGCGAAAGCTTTGCAGGCGGCTATTGTTTTCTCCCGGTCGTCTTGGCCTTTCTGATATGAAAATATATTTACAGAAGATTCCTCTTTGCCGGGTGTGCGAGTTCTAGATTTGACTGTAATACCAAGACGGTCGTCCGTAGACGGATTGTAGGCTACGATATCAGTTCCAGTGTGGTCTACTATCGCAACTTCCCAGCCCGAGCGGGAGAGCCAATTGCATATAATCAATTCTCCGCAGTCCCCGATAATCTTTTGATGTCTGGTACTTTTAATAATATCCATTATGAGAAACTCAAGTTCATATAGTAATATGGCATTAAGGTCGAGCCCGACTTCTGGAGCTTCCACTTACTAACTTTGATTTCCACTGACCGCAACTGTTGATAATTTCAAGGTGAAAGTTAGCTGCCCTTTGGTCTCATTGCTGCCGCGAATCAGCCGTTTTTATTATCTGATGCTATACGCATTTTCTTTTTTGGGGTTAGCACTGCTATGACCAAGGCAGATATGATTAAAACAGCGACATCACCGAAAAGATGTCCCCGATGTTGGGGATAGGCCAAAGATTGGACGGCCATAATCCCGCCGTGCACGATGCTTGACTAGACCCAAAACCAGATGAGACTCAGATGTTCTAGTGGATTCAAAGACGCAATGACCAAGAACACACCGAATGTCATGTAGATTCCTAAAATCATCTGCAAATAGAGCGATTGACCCTCGTTATGCCAAGCCCAGCCGGAAGGCCAATATATGGTCAGAGGGTAAAGAGCAAAGATACAGAACAGGCCAGTAAATGCTAAGACAATTCTCAAATATTTGAGTTGAACGGATTGTTCCATATGATATTCTCCTTAATTACAGTGATTTTAACTCTGTACTATACTCTCTCCATGGTCACGCCATCATGCAATAATTATCCATCTAAAGTATGCAAATAAAGTGTTAATTACAAAGTTTTTTCCTCTCGTTTTTCGAGGGGAAACAATGCCTTCCCTATAATATTGATGACAGCATCACGGTCGGGATAAGCTAAGCTCACATATTTTATATTATATACCTCAGGAAACTTGTATTCAATTGTTGACAACTCAGGGAATCAAGAATATAATTGATCAATCAAATATCAGTAGTGTGGCATGTTCATTACCAGACTCAATAATACCGCCACGAAGAGGCATAGCATGGTTACCTAAGAGGCTATAACAATCGGCCCTCAATAAAACACCTGTTTCTCGAATATATCACTGGCTTTGCAACCTGACCGGTGATATTGATTCATCCGATCAACCTATTGCGCATGCTTTAGATTTAGTATCTCAAATCTCACGACTGGGAGGTATACCTATGCATAGTTGTATGAAACGTGTCATGTCGCTTTTTCTTGTCGTCTTTTTGGTGTTAGCCTTTGCTAGTGTAGTCCTTGCGGCAGAGATGTCTGGAGAGGTTACCGCTGTAGATGCTGCGAAAGGCACCCTCACATTAAAGAGTGGCATGGTTAATGTGGGTTTTGATTGTGAGTCGGGTGTCAGTCCCATGATTAAAGATTTGAAAGTTGGTGATCAGGTAACAGTGCAATACAAAGAGGAAGGTGGCAAAAAGAAAGCTGAAAAAATCACTCCGATGAAAAAGAAAGCCCCTGTCGGCTGTTGATGCTTTCAGCAATAAACGCTGGTGAATGTATACCTTCTTTGCTCGACCAAGAATATTTAAAAACCTTGCTTATCCGGGCAACCGGAAGATGTGAAAAAGTATTGATTAGTATTGAATTGCTTATTTGACGGGGATGTCTCCTAGGGGGCATCCCTTTTTGTTTATACTCATCAAATCAATCAGGATTGAGATGAGCTGCCTCCCCCGTTATTGTACCAGGTAGAGAGTCGGGTTTTTGAGTTGAATGGTCTCTGGGGCCGATGGCCTGTAACCCAGAGAGCTGTGTGGTCGGAAGTGATTATACTCCCTCAGATATTGCCCCGAACCTCGAATCTCTGTCTTCATTTGCAGAAACTGCTTAAGTCTGGTACCATCTACGTAGTTCATAGGGACCTCCTGTTTAGAAGAATTTAGTTTCCGCATAAACTAATTCTTAGCAGGAGGTTTCTATTTTGGGTAGTCTTGAAGATAATTTTGTCTATGATTAACTGGGGATGTTTAACCTATTGCTCTACCCATATATAATGGCACGGAGCCGAGGATTTTCTAGTCCTCCCACTGTGGGGAAAGGTAACGCTGAGAACGGAGTATTACGTCAAGACCTTAATCCAGATGGGTGACTGGTACAGTGAAGAACTGATACCAAAACTAACTGAAACTGAGGCAATGGTACAGATGTTGATGACGACAACAAAAAGTTATCGAGAAAAATTTGATTTTCTCGTTAGGAGGTGGGCTTTTTTCTCTTGACAGTGTGCCTTCAAATGGGCGACTCTCACGGTGATATATATTTCGGGGGCTAGGTCAGCACTATCCATGGGCTTTATTTATCTTCTATTCATAGTTATATATAGATAGAGCACGTATCTACAAAGTTGCAACAGCGACGACTAACTAGAAGACGCAGAATCGCAGTTATAGCCTGGATAGCTCTCTCCCTGCGAAAGTATGTCAAATACAGCATGACATATTAAATATTGAGCATGTTGTCTAACACTTTTCTGAGATCATCAACATTATAGGGTTTCTTGAGAAAAGACTTGAATCCCTGCTTTTCGTAGTTCGCAGTGGCGGCGTCATCGGAGTATCCGCTCGACACTACGGCCCTAACATTAGGATCCATTTTTAGTAACTGCTGAAGCGTTTCCAGTCCGCCCATACCGCCCCGGATCGTCAGGTCCAGGATTACAACTTCGAACGGCCGTTGCTCTTTGAGCGCGGCCTGGTACTTTTCAATAGCTTCCTCTCCGTGCTTAGCGAATTCCACTTCATGTCCTAAGGCACTTATCAATTCACCGGCGACATCACGGATGACCTGCTCGTCATCCACGATAAGGACTTTTCCCGTGCGTTCCGTTTTCGATAGGAGGAACTGCTTGGTTTGCTCTTCCTGCTGCGACGCCGCGGTCGCGGGAAGGTAGATAGTGAACAGCGTCCCTTTCCCCATTTCGGACTTTACATCGATCAAGCCGCTATGATTTCTTATGATGGAATAGGAGGTCGCAAGACCCAAGCCGCTGCCTTTTTCCTTGGTCGTGAAATATGGATCGAATATCCTGGAGAGATAATCAGCCGGTATCCCGATACCTTTATCCTCTATGGAAATCTCGATATATTTCTCACCCTTTAAAGCTTGAGGAAAATCCTTGCCAGAGGATTGAATATTCCTCATCCTGATTTCCACTCGTCCACCTACAGGCATTGCCTGGTCGGCGTTTAGTATGATATTCTGAATCACCTGGCCGATCTGGCCCTCGTCCACATCGACCTGCCACAGATTATCGTCGGCTGTGACATGGCTTTCGGACCGTGATCCACTCAAGGCAAAGCGGGCTGCATTCTCGATAACCGGCAGAAGATTCACCCGTTTCCTCACCGGCTTGCCACCTCTTGAAAAGGTCAGCAGTTGGGTCGTTAGATTCACCGACTGATGCAGAGCTTTCTCGGCTTGGTCCAAGGCAGCTTTGCACTTCTCTTGGTTACTCATCGTCATTTTCGCCAGGGAGATGTAGCCGAACACTCCCTGAAGCAGGTTGTTAAAATCATGCGCAATGCCCCCTGCAAGGGTACCGATGGATTCGAGTTTTTGGGTCTTGAGCCGTTCCTCCTCTAAGAGGTGCTTTTCAGTGATATTGTTGATCGTTTCGATGACAGAGGTTACAGCGCCGGAAGCATTTTTGATAGGAAATGCTTTTGTTTCTATGTAGAGGATATTGCCGTCGGCATTTTTGTGATGGTGAAGCGCTGAATGGGGTTTGCCCGTTTCAATTGCCTTGTATGTCGCGCATTCCTCGCCCTCTTCATGACAGGGGCGATTGATCTTGTGCGATACCTCATAGCAGGGTAGCCCTATGATTTTCTCAACGTTACTGCCCACCTGGTTGCAGTATGCCTTGTTGGCAACCAAGATGCGATAATCCTTATCAACGACAATGAACCCTTCGTCCACCGTGTCAAGGATTCCCCGGATGAACTGTTCGCTCTGTCGAATTTTTTCCTCGTCCTGCTTGCGTTCCGTGATGTCCTGACAGGTACCAAAGATACTGAGGGCATTATCGGACGGATCGCGTCTGACAGCGCCAAAGGCTTCCATCACCCATTCGCGACCAGTGTCATTGATGATCCGGACCGTCACGTGGTAGGGATGAGCATCGCTTTTCAGTGCATCATCGAAATTGGTCTGCATCGTAACAATATCGTCCGGATGTACCAACCGGGCGAATTCATTAAAGGACGGCACAAAATTCTCCGGGGACTTGTCAAAGAGCTTGTATGTTTCATCCGACCAGTAGAGCGCCTGCGAGACAAGATCCAGATCCCAGTTTCCCAGTTTGGCTACTTTCTGGGACTCCCGTAATTGACTTTCGCTACTCCTTAGCTTTTGCTCAGCCTGCCGCTTCTCAGTAATGTCGTTATGCATGCCGACAAGGCCGACAACTTTGCCTTCTTTATTCTTAATAGAATATGCCCGGATAAAAATATCCTTTGTGTTTTTATCTTTGTCCAACATTTTTACTTCGCCTTCAAAAGACCCCCCCCTCATAATGATGTCGAATACCTTCTTTCCCACTTTTTCGTCAGCGTACACGGTTGTCGGCGGCCCTGAGACACCATCTACTTCACGAACAGATAACCCAAATAGCTTCGTAAAAGCCTCATTTTGATAATAATGCCTTCCATCAGGAGTAGACATTCCAATTGCATCTGTGGCGCTACCCACAGCCATTTGGAAATAGAGAAGAGCTTCCTCCGCTCGCTTGCGATCGGTGATGTCATGTACTACACTGAAGACACGGATCGGTTTATTCATTTCATTACGGAAAATTTGTCCTGTCTCATGTACCACCCGATCCTCGCCATCCGGTCTGATTATCTTATGTTCAATATCGTAAGGGATCGAATTGTCATTAAGCGATCTGTCTAAAGCAGAGGTTATTTTTTGCGCGTCTTCAGGAGGAATGTGGTCCAGAAACGCCTGATAGGAAGCCTGAATCTCCAGAGGTTTTAAACCATATATGCGGTATATCTCATCCGACCAAGCCATTGTCCCCTTGGATATGTTCCAGTCCCAACTGCCAATGTGTGCAATGCCCTCTGCAAATCGAAAGCGCTCGTCGTTTTCAGCAAGCATCAATGCGCGTTCGTTTAGTTCTCTTTCCGATGCCTCAAGCTTCTTTAATTGTCGAATGAGTAAGACACTTGTAAGTGCAAACACGATAAGTACGACAGCTGTAAATGATATTTGTCGTGCGGTTTGAGAATTCCATTCCGAAAGGATCTCATCCGTCTTCACTGAAACTAACGCTATCGCCGGGAAATTTGAAAGTCTGGAATAGGCTGCAATTCTGTCAGATTGATCATAGCCAAATTTTAACGAGCGATAAAATCCTGTTGGAGAGACAGGAAGGTTTTTTTTAAACAGGTCAAAGCCTGAAAAATTTTGTTCATAGGAAGCATCATTGGAAGGAGAGACGATAAGCGTGGAAGCATCAGATCGCATGATGTTTATCCTCGTGCTGGCCCCGATATCCAGGGATTTATAAAAGTTATCGAAATACTCGGGTTTGAACCCTATTGCCACGATACCGGCAACCCCCCCCTTTCTATCATGTATTTTTTTTGCAATTGTGAAGCGCCACATATTATTCGTTCTGTTTCTAAAAGCCCTGCTTATATATATTTCTGCGTTGGGATCGTCACGAAGGTTAATGAAATAGTCCCTGTCCGACACGTCTAGGCGTGTGGCCGGCAACTCCTTTGAGAATGCTTTAAATATTCCTGTTCTATCGACAATAAAGGCTGCTTCCACCTGTGGGAGTTTAGCGATTTCTGACTTTAATATGTCATGCAATGCTTTCTCAGTGAGCATGCCGGCGGCCATGTTCGATGAGATACGATCAATAATGAGTTCCAATGTCTTTTCGGCTTCGCCAAATGCACGGGAAGCGTGTTCGTCTAGTGCTTTTGCATAGCCCAAAAGCCTCTGCTCGGCGTTGTTCAAGGTATTCATATAACTATTATATATGTGATATGCTGTTACACCTGCTACCAAAAAAATGAGCAGTACGGTGCTTAAAATCAATGCAAAACGAAGTATTTTGTACTTGCTGTAATCCATCATAAATAATTTCATCTCCACTCTTACCGATGGGCGTCTAATACGCCTTTATGTTATGGCTTCAGACTTGCTAAGAAATATAATTACTTTTTTCAATTATTGATGAATTTTAACCTGTGGTCGTATATTTACACAAGCATTATTGCTATTTATTTTTCTAATGAAATATATGACTGCGGCAAGGCGATGTCAACAATATTGATGGCTATAGTGAATTTCTCAGTTGAGAGGACGTGATAACGATTTCCGAATGTATCCTGAAATGTTTCAAAGAAATGAAACTTCATCGATTCGGGATGAAGCGTTTGAAAGAAAACTATGGAGTGAACCCCTCCCATTGGACAAAATATGTTAGAGTACTAGACAGGATCTTAGGCCCCGGTCAGGGGCGGAAAGGATCTTGTCATGAGAAAGCAGAGGTCGTTCAGCTCCGAATTCAAACGCCAGGTTATTGAAGAACTTTTGAGCGGAGTCAGCTCTCCGGCTCAGCTGGCCCGCAGGCACGAGATTTCCTCGGGTCTTCTGTATCACTGGAAAAAGCAGTATGCCAAGGGCGGATTCGGCAATGAACCATCCAAGGAAGCCGCCCGGGAAGAACGAGTTCGTCAGCTGGAGCAGATGCTTGGGAAAGCGTACCTCGAAATTGAGTTTTTAAAAAAAGCGTTGCAGCG
>DASPQI010000232.1:0-13883 GCA_035625045.1 Syntrophales bacterium
ATTCGTCTTGTGGCAAACATGACCATCATTAGCAGCAGCCAGCCGTGTCTCCAGCGGCTTATATTTGTTGAGCCATACGTTCTCTCGCCGTACCTAATTGGCATCTCAATAATCTTCAAATTCAGTTTGGCGGCGCCAAAAAGAAGGTCAAAATCACCGAAGGGATCAAAATCACCAAAATAGGAGCGATTCTGTGCAATCCTTTCATAATCCTCTTTCCATAGTACCTTCGTCCCGCAGAGGGTATCCTTGATCGGCTGTCCCAGTAACCATGAAAAAGCAAGACTGAAAAACTTATTGCCCACAAGATTCATAAATCTCATGGCTTCCTGTTCCATAGGATAAATAAGACGCACGCCGTTAACAAACTCGCCCTTTCCCGAATACAGCACATCGTAAAAACGTGGCAGGTCTTCCGGCGATACTGTAAGATCACCGTCGAGAATCATCAGAATTTCACCACTCGCATTGGCAAAACCCATTCTAACCGCGTCGCCTTTGCCAACCCCTGTTTGTTGAAATAATTTGCACGGCCTGTGGGGGAAAATAGTCATGGTGTTTTTAACAGCATCGTAAGTATCATCACTGGAGTGACCTTCTACGAACACAAGTTCTGTTCCGGCTCCCATTTCCGGGACCCTTTTAAAAATGTCAGGAATATTTCCGGCCTCGTTTCTAACAGGCACGATTACTGATACTCGAGGTTCCTTCTGCGTAACACATTGATTCAAACCTGGCCGGGCCACGATGAAATTAGTCAACGCGAAATATTTGAAAGGCCATATTTTTACGATTATACGGTTCATAAGCTTATCCAGCAATGGTGTGGGTAGAGGCCAGATCATCTCTTCCCAATGCCTGATGACTTCAAAGCCGGCAAGGGTCAGAAGCCCTGCAATATCTTCTACGGTAAGCCAGTTTTGAAGTAACAAAGGCTTCGATAGTTTCAATTTCTTAACGAGCAAGAGCGGAAGTTCCCACAGCCTGCTGTACGAATTTATAATAATTCTTGAACGCGGCGTTACAAGTTGCATGATCTGTTGAAAGACTGACTGGACATCATGGAGGTCATTCACGAGGTCTGAAAGAATGATAAAATCAAACTTTTGGTTTATGTCCATAGAATGGGCATCGGCCTGGATAAATTCGAGATCGGGGTAGCGCTTTCTTGCCCGCGTAATCATCTCGCCTGAAAAATCCACTCCCACTCCGAAAGAAGGTTTAAGCGATGCAAGTAAGTCACCCTGAGCGCAGCCGATCTCTATAAGGCGCTGTCCGGTGGGAATTAGAAACTGGAACACTTCTGTGATACGTCTATGGTAATAACCTCCAAATCCTTTCCACGTATCCATGATTCTGGCAACAGCATCCCAATGTTCTATTCGTGCTTTCTGATAATTGCTGTTTTCGTCATTCATAATGGAACACTTTCATGCATATTGCTTATTGAAGGGGAAGCGGTCTTCCCGCGGACGACTGCAACATATATGCAAAGATCCGGAAAATTCGCGTATCATAGGCAACTCCTCTAAAATTCGGCCCGCTTTAACTACCAGTCTAATCAATGAGACCGGGGTTGCGGGATGAAGCCAGTCATAGGGTAATATCGTCACATTAACAAATCCCATATTCAAAAGGAGATCACGAAGCTGCCAGCGTGTAAATGCTGATTCATCAGGAGAATCTCCCATTTTCCTCTTAAGCCAGCGAATATTCTTCTGCATCATAATTTGAGGATTAAGCATGTTTGGTTCTGCAAAACTCATGCGCCCGCCTGGCTTCAGAAGTTCATAAATTTTTGTAAGAGCTGCTTCTATGTCGAGATGGTGGAGTATCGATGATCCAATGATAGCGTCAAATGGGCCATCTACATCACAATCTTCAAATCTTTTTTCAAGGAACACCACCTGATTTTCAGGCAGTCCTCGTAAGCGGGCTTTTTCAATTAATTCCCTTGATATATCGACCGCAACAATCTGGGCGCCGGTTCCGGCAAACATTTCGGTAAATAAACCCGTCCCGCAGCCGATTTCCAATACCCGAATGCCCCTTTTAAGACGGGCGCTCTCAGAGATCAACTCCGCGCGTCTCTTCGCCCGCAACTGTCCCGCGGGCGTCTTCCATCCCCATATCTTCTCGGCATCCATGTGAGAAATCGTTCTGCCGTGAACAATCTCCCGTTCCGCCCGATCCAATGGTTCAATAGTCACGGGTACAGTCCTAAAATTTTCATGATTCTAATGCGGGAAATGTAAATATTTCACACGGCAAGCATACTAAATACTTCAACCGAAGGCGAGCGTTTTTTGTTGTAGAAGATTCGGAGCATGACCACCCTTCGATGAACTCAGGGTGACTTTTTCCAGAATTACGACACAGTCTCAAGGGGCAGGGGAATTTATTTCTTTAATTCGGCGATAAGTCTCGGAACCACGTCATAAAGATCACCGACGATGCCGACATCTGTGGCTTTGAAAATGGGGGCGTTTTCGTCCTTGTTCACGGCGGCGATCACCTTGGCATTGCGGATACCGGTAACATGCTGGACTTGTCCGGAAACGCCGAGTCCTAGATAAAGATCAGGTTTTACCTGTGCGCCGGAAAGCCCGATACACAGTTCTTCGGGGAGCCAGTGATACTCTTCCGCGATCGGCCGTGTACAGGCAATTTCACCGCCCAAGGCCTCAGACAACTGCCGGGCAAGAGCCAGATCCTCACTCTTATCGACGCCTCTTCCCACGCATACGATGACCCGTGCCTCCGTGATGTCTTTCGCCACCCGCTCTTTTATCTTTTTCTCCAGGACTTTTACCGCTGAGGAGGGAGGCTCCGGTAGCTCACGAATCTGCCCCTGTCGTCCTTCCCCTGACAAAGCAGGCTCATAAGTCCTCGGCGGGATGGTAGCCATCACAGGCCTGGTGGTACAGATCACCTTCTGCACGGCGGCTCCTCCGTAAGCAAGACGCTCCATAACCAGAGATTTACTCGCTTCATCAAAGGTAATTGACATACAACTGCTGCACAGGCCTGTATCCAGGCGGGATGCGATGCGGGCAGCGATATCCTTTCCCCTTGCTGTGGCGTATATGATGATTAAATCAGGGTCATTTCTTTTCGCCTCTTCAATGACAGTTGGTATGTAAGCTTCAAAGGACTGATCACCGTTAAGAGGTGGAAGGATCAGAACCTCGTCCGCTCCGTGTTCGATATAGTAACTTGTCTGTTCTCGATCATGAGAGAGCAACAGGGAAACGCCCACTCCCATCTTCACGGCAAGTTCCCGGCCGATGTGCAAAAGTTCCAGGGCCTGATCGCGGTTTTCTGAAATAATCCAGACTCCAGCCATATGTTCTCCTTTAGAAAATGACGCCTTTCTTGCGCAGTGACCCCACGAAGCGGGTGATCTCCGCGGCGTCTGTTCCGAACCTCTCGCAGGTCCGTTCCATCCGCGACGCTTTGAGACTAACGGTTTGCAGACAGGGCTCACCGATGGGTGCGAGTTCATCCTTTTTGATCGTTACTACCGGTTTTTTGGAAGCCATCAAGGTGTCTTTAACGCCTGGTATCCTGGGGACATTGATGTCGGGAAGAACCGTCACCAGGGCCGGCAGCGGCACGGTGATGACCTCTATGCCTTCTTCAACACGCCTCTCCACAGTGATCTGACCGCCATCGAGAGAAATCTTCTGGATGAAGGAGATACAGGGTATACCCAGCTTCTCAGCGAGGCGAGGGCCCACCTGCTGGGCATAGAGGTCACTGGAACCCTCGCCACAGATGATCAGGTCGAAGGGCTGAATCCTTGTTCGGATCACCTCTGCCAGGAGGGCCGCAGTCTGAGAAGATTCCAGATTGGCAAACGATGCATCGGCAATGAAGTAGGCCTGGTCTGTTCCCCGGGAGAGGGCGTCCTTGATACTTTTCGTTGCCTCCGGGACACTGGCGGTGACGGCAATGGCACTGCCGCCGAAGGCGTCTCTCAAACGGACGGCTTCTTCGATGGCGTTGCGGTCATAGTCACCGATCTTGTAATCGACTGATGAGAAATCCAGATCACCGGATGGCGTTCGCCGGATATAGGCCTCATCGACAACCCATTTGAAGCAGGCAATGATAGTGGGCATAATTCTTTACCTTATTTAACCAATGAACTCATCCTTCGATGAACTCAGGATGACCTATATATGTTGTCACCCTGGAGCATGTCGAAGGGTCGTAATTCTCTCATGTTCTTTGATTTACCGCAGGACATTCCCTGAAATCACCATCCTCTGGGCTTCCGAGGTACCTTCATAGATCTCGGTGATCTTGGCGTCGCGCATGAGCCTCTCTACCTTGGCGCCTTTGCAGTAGCCGTACCCGCCGTGGATCTGAACCGCCTTTATGGTGTGTTTCATTGCCGCTTCTGATGCATATAGTTTTGCCATGGCAGCCTCCTTGCTGAATGGCTGTTTCTGGTCCTTGAGCCAGGCAGCATGGTACGTAAGGAGTCTGGCGGCGGAAAGGTCCGTAGCCATGTCCGCGATCATCCAGGCAATGGCCTGGTGGCGGGCGATGGGGCTGCCGAACTGGACGCGCTCCTTTGAATATTTAATGGATTCGTCAAGAGCGGCCTGAATGATACCGGCAGACTGGGCGGCGATCCCCACGCGGCCGTGATCGAAGCCGGTCATCGCCATCTGCAAACCCATGCCTTCTTTGCCCAATAGGTTTTCCTTCGGCACGCGGCACTCCTTGAAGATTATCTCGGATGTTTGGGAAGAGCGAAGTCCCATCTTCTTGAAGTGCTCACCCACTCTTAATCCGGGGGCGCCCTTGGGTACGATGAAAGCGCTCATACCCTTCCGGCCCGCGGCTTTGTCCGTCCAGGCGAAGACGAAGTATGTGTCAGCTATGGGGCCGTTGGAGGTAAAGGTTTTGGTTCCATTGATGACATAATGGTCGCCATCCAATACGGCGGTAGTGGTCGCGGCCATCACATCAGTACCCGCACCCGGTTCGGTCAGGACAAAGGCCCCCAGATGCTTTCCTTCGGCCATGGGGATGAGATACTGTTTCTTCTGCTCTTCCGTTCCGAAAAGTAAGACCAGCATGCACGCAATGCCCACATGAATCGACACGGTAAACCCGGTGGACGAGCATGACCGGGAAAGCTCTTCCACGGCGATAATGTGGGTGAGGTAGTCCGCTCCTGCCCCCCCGTATGCCTGCGGAATGGCTATGCCCATCCAGCCCCCTTCTGCGAGTTTCTGGAACAACTCTGCCGGATGGCGGCTGTTCTCGTCGATTTCAGCGGCAATGGGATCCACGTTCTTCTCACAAAATTCCCGTACATTCTTTCGAATCAGTTCCTGTTCTTCTGTTAATTTGAAGTCCATAATATCCCTCCTTCTTTGATCATATTTAATGCTGTGAACAATTGATTGAAAAGTCTTTTCTAACCGAAACGAAACTGGACACCGGTGCCTCCTTCAGGGTAATTCCATTCCAGAACCTCTGTGCCGCAGGCAATGCGGCATGTTCCGCATTCGACGCATCCGTCAACGGTGGCAAGCGTTACCTCTCCATTTTCATTTTCGGTATAGAGACTGGCGGGACAGAGACGAACGGCCGGTTTCAGACGGGGGTCTTTTTCCATGCCGGGTCTGATCTTGATATGCGGCTGCCCGACGGGTTTGAATACGTCAAGCCCGAGCTTGGCTTTCAAATCCACCTTCTCGCTCATATCTTCGTCACCCCTCTTAGATCTTTAAGTTCGGCCCACAACTCACCCAGGGTTAAATACTTTCTGAGAGTCGGATATATTCTTTCCTTGGGCCCGGCGGGAATCGCGTAGATGTCTTTCATCAAGTTTCCAACCAGTTCCGGATAATGGTTGAAGAAGCGCGGGTTGCTGACAACGGCAGGCGTTTCCCTGAAATTACCGAAATCTTTTAGAACAAAACTTTCCTCAAGAAATCTTTTATACATGCCGAGGTTCTCGGCATTGACCCCACCTTTTTTCTTTGCCTCCAGAACGGTCCGCGCGGCGTAGCAACCGGAAGCGAGGGCATATTCCATTCCCCTAACGGTGAAGCCGATGTTCAAAGCAAGGCCCGCGGCATCTCCGGCAACAAGGATGCCGTTTCCATACAGGCTTCCCAGCGCCTTGAAACCACCTTCCGGAATGACATGCGCGGAATATTCCACAGTGCTTCCCCCTTTGATCAGCGGGACAATTTCGGGCCGCTCCTTGAATTCTTCGAGGAGTGCAGGCACTTCTATAGCTGCTTTGTCTCCTGCAGCATCCTGAATGCCGAGCACAAGACCCAGGCTCAGACTTTCTCTGTTCGTGTAGAGAAACCCGCCCCCGAATTTCCCCCGTGTGATCTCTCCCACGAAGAGGCGTGCCGCTCCCTCATCTCCGTCCAGATTAAACCGATCATTAATTACCCCGGAATCCATAGAGATTACTTCTTTGACGCCGACGGCGAAATCATGCGCTGAGCCGGGCACCCTCAGCCCCGCCTTTTCCGAAATGAGCGACAGCACGCCGTCGCAGGTGATCACCACGTCGGCTTTCAGTTCATCGCCTCCTGCAAGAACGCCGGCTATCTTCCCGTCTTCCTTTATGACATCATCGACTTTGATCTTGGTGAGGACGGCAGCGCCTTTTTCTTCAACACGTTCAGAAAACCACCGGTCAAATTTTGAGCGAAGGATGCTGTAACTCTGGTGCGGTTCCTCTCGTAATTCATTGCCGGAGTAGTCAAAATGGACGGAGCGTTCCTTCGCCATGAGAGAGATTCCTTCATGTGTAATGAAGCGTTCGAGAGGGGCATTTTCGAAAAGGCCGGGATAAAGATCACGAATGGGGTTTAAATAAAGGCGGCCGCCGCTTACGTTCTTGGCGCCGGGATAGTCTCCCCGTTCCAGGACAAGGACTTCAAGACCGCTGCCGGCAAGAGTATAGGCCGCCCCGAGGCCGGCAAGCCCTGCTCCCACGATGATGACGTCGAACTTATCCATTTTCCGGGTGCCGCTTAGACGATTGTACGATGATTTATTAAGAATCCACTTCGGATTTTTTAATGTACCAGATTTACAGGATCTGTTCAAGTTCTTCCGGTGTATTCACGTTAAAAAACATCTTGCCTTCCGGGTCATAGGATTTTATGACATCCCAAGGGATCTCCAGTGTTTTTAATCCTTTGTAAAAGCCGGTGATCTTCAACTGATCCCTGTCAATTATTCTTTTAATGGCTGGGAGACAACGCCTTGAGTAAATGGCATGCAGGGGCTGCAGACCGTCAGGGGACCTCGGCACAACAATGTCATTATCGCCACAACGTTCAATCATGTATTTGATGAATGCCTTGTTCAGAAATGGCATGTCGCAGGCGCATACAAAGGCACGGTCATGAGAAGCAAAGAAAAGTCCGGTGTAGATCCCTCCCAGCGCTCCTTTATTTTTTAATATATCGGTGACGATTACACAGTCTTGTTTCAGATAGTCCAGAGGAGAGTTTGTAACCAGGATCAATTCGTGAAAGATGTCTTTAAAAATCTTGACGGTTCTGTCGATCAGCCGCTCACCGTTGATATCGAGGAAGGCCTTGTTCGTTCCCATCCTCAAATTTTTCCCGCCTGTTAATATAATGCCTGTCATAAGCGTTTTCTAAATCCGGTTTAATAATTTTCCGCCAATACTTCATAATATGCCTGGGGATGTTTACATGCGGGGCATTCTTTCGGCGCCTCCGTTCCCTCATAGATGTAGCCACAGTTCATGCAGTGCCACTTTACCGATGCCTTCCTTATAAATACTTCCTTATTCTCAAGGTTCTTTGCGAGTTTTCTGTACCTGCTTTCATGGAACTTTTCCACCTTCGCGATTTGCTCGAAAGAGCGCGCGACTTCCGGGAAACCCTCATCTCCGGCAATCTTGGCAAAGTCTGAGTAAATAGTGGTCCATTCGAGATTCTCTCCGGCGGCTGCCGCTTCCAGATTGCTTTTGGTATCCGCTATAACACCGGCAGGATAAGAGGCCGTAATTTCTACATCGCCTCCCTCCAGGTGTTTAAAAAATACCTTGGCGTGCTCCTTCTCGTTTTCCGCAGTTTCCAAAAATATACTTGCAATCTGCTCAAAACCTTCTTTTCTGGCGGCGCTTGCGAAATAAGTATATCTGTTTCTTGCCTGCGACTCACCGGCGAATGCTGACAGTAGATTCTTTTCCGTCCTTGATCCTTTGATTGACTTTGCCATTTTTTATTTCCTCCTCTGCGGTTCTTGCTGCATCATAAACATCACGTGGATTTTCTACTTGACGGCATTGTATAAAGCAAGACTTTTTTGTTAAACTGAATGGATTAGGGCTTGTGTGTTTTTGTATAGGAATATTTTTAGCAGCCTAACAAAGCGTGACTTAAGAATGTTTTCAAATGCCGGTAGAATGTAAAATATTTCTTTACATCAATTCGAAAGCCGTCATTTCGCTGATGACTGCATTGGTAACAAATTTATCTTGATAAAATTTCAAACGAATTGTAGGAATGATTCTTGATCGAGTCCGGCAGCGAGCGCATTCCCCGTGGCTTGCCGCGGGATAAGCGAGCGAATGGGGAACATAATTATTTCTTAGCTTGATGCGCAGAGCTTCAATTCTGGGGGCCTGAAATGTACTGGGATAAAGATATTGAAACGATGGATCGTGAAAGGCTGGAGGCCTTCCAGCTTGCAAGATTCAAGAAGGTCGTTAAGAGGGCGAAGAAATCCGTTTATTATGGAAGAATGTTCCGGGAATTCGGATTGGATGGGGACGGCATAAAATCCCTCGGTGACATCAATGATATTCCCTTTACCACAAAGGACGACTTGAGGGAGCACTGGCCGTATGGACTTCTTGCCGTACCAAAGGATAAGCTGATACGGATGCACGCATCCTCCGGCACGACCGGCCGTGCCACCGTGATATTCCACACAGCCGGGGATATCCAGGCATGGACGGATGTACTGGCCCGCTGCATATATATGGCGGGCATGAGGAGGACCGATGTTTTTCAGAACATGATGACGTACGGCCTTTTTACCGGTGGTTTGGGGTTTCACTATGCCGCGGAAAAGGTGGGCGCCCTGGTAATACCGGCAGGGGCAGGCAACAGCAAACGGCAAATTCAACTGATGCGTGATTTTGAAACGACGGTTATACATATAATCCCCAGTTACGCCCTTCATCTCTCGAAGGTATTTGAGGAACAAAAGATTGACCCAAGAAGAGATACAAAATTGAGAATGGCCTTCATCGGAGCTGAGCCTCATTCGGAGAAGATGAGAAAGAAAATCGAGCAGATTTACGGTTTCAAGGCCTACAATTCCTACGGCTTGTCGGAAATGAACGGGCCGGGGGTATCCTTTGAATGCCCCTGCCAGGATGGGATGCATATCTGGGAGGATCATTACTTCGTGGAAATAATAGATCCAAAAACGTTGAAGCCGGTATCTGATGGTGAAGTCGGAGAGCTTGTCCTGACCAGTCTGATGAGGGAAGGTATGCCTGTCATCCGGTACCGTACAAAGGACCTGACATGCATAATTCCGGGACCGTGTGCATGCGGCAGGACTCACAGGAGGATCGACCGGATCAAAGGCCGGACGGATGACATGATGATCATCAAAGGGGTCAATATATTTCCTATCCAGATCGAGAAGAAATTGATGGAGATACCGGGCGTAGGCAATAACTTTGTGATTATCCTGGAAAGGGAAGGGTATGATGATCATTTGACTGTTAAGGTGGAGGTACAGAACGAGGTCTTTACCGGTGATTTAAGGCCGCTTGAGAATCTGAGAAAAAGAATTGTTGATGAATTGAAGGCCGACATCCTGATCACACCAAGAGTAAACCTGGTCGAACCGGGAAGCCTTCCCAGCAGTGAAGGAAAAGCGGTACGGGTCATCGATAACAGAAAAGAGTAAGTGAAGATGGAGGGGTGTGAATAAAAAAATGACGCGCAAAGATGCCGGAAACTATAAGGCCAAACATTCTCCCGATGTTAAGGTCGATGAAAAAATTGCCCGGACGGTAGAGAAGAAAAAGGTTGACGGGAAAATCAGTTGTGCCGATGCCGAAAAAATTGCCGGCGAAGAGCATGTGACAATGTCGGAGGTCGGCGTTAATCTTGATTTGCTGGGCATTAAGATCAGCAAATGTCAGTTGGGTCTTTTTGGTTACATCCCTGAGAAGATGGCTGTCAAACCTGCCAGGACCGTAACTGATGAACTGGAAAGGGCCATAAACAGCGCCCTGACAAACAACCGTCTGCCCTGTATAGCTGCCTGGAATATCGCAGAAAGATTCGACATTTCGAAGATGGAGGTCTCATCAGCCTGTGAGGCCCTGAAGATCAAGATCAAGCCGTGTCAACTGGGGGCTTTCTGAAAGGGCTATTGAGGGGTTTTTCAACAACAGTATTATCCATTCTGTTCTTCGTAACGCGCCAGTACAAAGAGCATATCCGCCAGTCTGTTAAGATATTTGTGGATATCGGCGTTGTTGGCAAGCCCGTCAGCTTTAAGACGGGCGGCTTTTCTTTCCGCCCTTCTGATAATGGTTCTACCTACATCAATCTGGGCTGAGACAGAAGTTTCCCCCGGGTAGATAAATTCATTTTTCAATGTGACATTTTCCTGAAGCTCGTCAATGATGTTTTCCAGGCGCTGAACGTCCGCTTCCCCAATCCTGCGACCAAGCTGTTGCACGTCTTCGGGCCGGCTGGAGAGTTCCGCCCCCATGGTGAGCAGGTCCTTCTGCACGCTGAGTATAATCTCTTTAATCTTCGGGTTTTTTGTTGCTGCTCTGGCCACTCCAAGCGCGGAGCTTGCCTCATCCAATGTTCCGTAAGTTTCCGGCCTTGCATCATATTTAGGGACTCTCTGCCCGCCTAACAAGCTTGTTTCCCCGCCATCCCCTTTCTTGGAAAATTTCATCATCTTCTCCTTTCGATGTATCTCGTAACAATTTTTAATATGACGTCAGCATTTCTACGGGCATGCTGTAATATTTCATCAATGGTCAATTCCTTCTCTCCGAGACCGTGCCCGTAGTTATCCACGGAACATAACGCGGCATATGACAGCCCCAATTCCTGGGCGATGGCCGCCTCACTTGCCATTGTCATCCCGACGAGATCGGCGAACCGGGACATCATCTTGATTTCAGCCTTGGTTTCAAGCCGGGGACCGGTAGTTTGCCAGTATATCCCTCCGTCTGCAATTTTGATTCCACAATCGCCGGCTGCACTGATCCATTTCTGCCGAACTTCTTCACTTAGCTTTGGCGTGATATGGATGGCTTTT
The DNA here is from genome assembly GCA_035625045.1 of Syntrophales bacterium. GTDB lineage: Bacteria > Desulfobacterota > Syntrophia > Syntrophales > UBA2185 > DATKLL01. The sequence continues at coordinate 11,338 of DASPQI010000232.1, forward strand.
CCGTGGAGTGTAGTTGGTGTTCCGTAAAACATGATGAAGTCATCCGGGACGACAATCGTTCCCGGTTTTAATTTTTTCTTAAGAGAACCCGTGGAATTGACGCTGATAACTTCTTTAACGCCGATTTCCTTCAAGGCTTTCAGATTGGCTTGATTATTGATGAGATGGGGCAGAATATGAAGTTTCGGGTCTTTGCCATGCCTTGGTATGAATGCAACGGCGTCTGAAAGAAAAACAAGGGCCTTACCAAATTCTGTTGCAATTTCCTTCTCTTCCAGATTTTGGAAAATACCCTTTCCCTGCAGAAGAATAATGCCGGATATGATGCCCAGAGGTTCCACTTGATTCTCCGCGAGACGCCTGTAATTGTTGAGCGTTCTTATAGCAGATTTGTATGTGTCTGTCAAAATACAGAATAATAAATTGCGTTTGACATCATTTGTTCCAGTATGCAATAGTACTGGAAATGTTTTAAGGAGGGCATGATATGGCTAACGAGGAATCCTTGGTTCACTTGACTGACAGCAATTTTGAGCAGGAGGTCCTCAAATCGGAGAAGCCTGTTCTCGTTGACTTCTGGGCGCCGTGGTGCGGTCCGTGCAGGGCGATCGGCCCTATTGTAGAAGACCTGGCAGGAGCGTACGTTGACCGTGTAAAAGTAGCAAAACTCAATATCGATGATAATCCCAAAACGGCAACAGTATATGGTGTGATGAGCATACCGACTCTCATCCTGTTTAAGAACGGAAGTGTCATAGATAAGATCCTGGGCCTTGTACCCAAAAATCGTCTTGAAGAATTGATAAAGAAGGGTCTGTAAAAAATGGCTGATGGAAAACGCGGTGGGAAAACGATTTTAATTTTTATCCTGGTTGTCGTATTTTCTCTGTCCGGATGCGCCTGGTGGAAGCAGATGTGGGATCGTGGCGGCAGGGTAAAAGGCACTCCGGAGGCGCTTTATCAAAAAGGATATGAGGCATACCAGGCTACCTGGTACAAAAAGGCGATCGAGCATTTTCAAAGGCTGAGGGATGAGTATCCTTTGAGTAAGCTCGCTATTCTTGCTGAATTGGGAATTGCAGATTCCCATTTTAGTGATGAAACTTATGGTGAAGCCGAGATGGCTTATAATGATTTTATAAACCTTCATCCAACGAATGAAAATGTTCCTTATGCCATGTATCAGGTAGGCATGTGTCATTATAATCAGATGTATAGTATAGACAGGGATCAGACCGAGACAAGCAAAGCCAAAAAAGAATTTGAAAAACTTATTTCCCGGTTTCCAAATAGTAAGTTTTCCTTCATGGCAGAGAAGATGCTGAGGGAATGTAAAAAGAATCTTGGGGAACATGAGTTCTATGTCGGTCATTTCTATTTCAAAAGAAAGCAGTATAAAGCCGCTCTGAAGAGATTTGAAATAATCGCAAGGGACTATGCGAACCTCGGTCTGGATTACAAGGTGGATTACTTCATCAATGAGACGAAGAGAAAACTCGCAGAGGAGGAAGCAAAAACAAAATCGAAGGCTGCAAAATAAAAACTCTCAATTTTCATAACCTCTTAGATAATCAGAAATTGTGCAAACAATAGGCTTTCAGTAATACAGGTAAAAGTTCAGTGCTTTGAAATCTTGAATGTAAATGTCGGATTGTAATCCCGTGAGCTCTAAGTCACAGAATTAGTCAAGGAACAAAAAAATAATGCTCTTCATGCCTAACAAAAGTAGGATTTCACGTTATCCATGGATAGTAATCCATGTGCTTCTCATTGCTGTTGTTGTTGGCGCCGGATGGTATGTAACAGATTATTTGGGCAGCAAGGCCAGACAGGAGTTACTTGAAGATAATCAGGCGACGTCGCTGCTCCTTACCACCCATCTGACCGGAGAGTTTAGTAAGGTTGAAGGGGCGGTTAAAGCCCTGGCAGGATCTTCTCAAATTCCTGGAGTATTGACTTCCCGCAGTGATCAGGACATCATTCGTGCGTATGAAGCCCTAGACAGATATAATTCGGCAATGGATATATCGGTCAGCTATATTATGGATGTGAATGGTCTTACTGTTGCCTCTTCCAACCGCAACGATCCGGATAGCTTCGTCGGCAAATCGTACCAGTTTCGCCCATATTTCACACAGGCGATGGACGGCAAACTCGGTCGTTACTTTGCCCTGGGTGTCACCTCCCTGAAAAGGGGTTTTTACGTAAGCTTTCCTGTTAAGGATCATGACGGCAACATCATAGGTGTTGCCGCGATGAAGAAGGATATCGATGGTATAGAAAATCATCTAAAAAATTATCCTTACTGCTTTTTCGTCAATCAACAAGGCATTATTTTTCTCTCCAGCAGGCCCGAGATGCTCATGAAGAGCCTGTGGCCGGTACAAAAGGAAGCGGAACGGGATTTATTTGCTTCCAAACAGTTTGGTGATAAGCCTTTTGATGCGGTCATGTCGCATGAAGTTGTCGATGGGGCAGAAGTCACCTTACGCGGGAATACGTATCTTGTGTCACGCAAGGTAATTAATCCTGACGGATGGTCGATT